>CADBNG010000415.1 GCA_902795985.1 uncultured Lachnospiraceae bacterium | reverse complement strand
TCCTGCGGAAACATCACCCAGGCCGCGGAAAAGCTGTTTCTCACCCAGCCGAGCGTTTCCAAACACATCCGGAAGCTGGAAGAAGAACTGGGCTGCGTCCTGTTCCGCCGGACCAAACGCGGCGTTTCCCTGACCACGGAAGGGCAGGCCCTGATGCGGCGGATCGAACCCGCCTGCCGCCTGATCTATGCCGCGGAGAAGGAAATCCGCTCCCTGCAGTCTCTGGAAGAAGGGGTGGTTTCCATTGCTTCCACGGAAATGAGTTTCAAAACCTATGTGCTGCCCGCCATGATGCTTTTTCAGGAAAAGCATCCGAAGGTCCACGTCCGGTTTTCCAACCACCTGAACGAAAACATGATCCGCCTGCTCCGGGACGGGGAGATTGATATCGCGATCATCCACGAACCCTTCCAAAAAGAAAGCTTTATGGATTTCCGGCTGATCGAGCACATGGAAGAACTGGCGGTCTGCGGAAAAAAATATATTGAAATGACAAAAAAAAGACAGACGCCGGAGCGTCTGCTCTCCGTACCCTTCGTTTCCATGCCGAAAGGTTCTTCTACAGAAGAATATTTAAGCCGGTATTTTTCCTCCTTCGGTCTGGAATTCCGTCCGGAGGTCGAACTGACAACCATCGAACTGGCCATTCAGGCCATTCAAAGCGGTCTCGGAATCGGAACCCTGCCCGACCAGATCGCCCGGCCCCTGATTGAAAACGGTTCCCTTTTCCGGATCCCGGTTACGGAACCCTTCCCCAAAAGGGACGTCTATCTGATCACCAGCGCTGAACAGCTGCCCAGTACGGCGGTCCGCTCCTTTGCGGATGAAATTCTGTCCCGTTTTTTAATTTCGCAATAAGAACAGCTTTTCGAATGGTTCAAAATTCCTACTGTTTTTCTCGGTTATTGTTCTTTTGCAAAAAAACAATAGCCCGGGTGAAACCTTGGGCGTTCTCACATTGACTTTTATTATTCCTTTCTTCATACTTTTTACAGGTGTTTAATGCAGGTTATTTCCGCTGTTCATCCGACAACAGCGGCTGTAAATGAGTTCCGCTGGGCCGTGATTTTCTTCGGCGGCCTGGTCCCGCCTGTGAAAAGTTCTCCTGTTTCTCGCGGTCCAGCGTGAACGAACCATTTTCCGGTTTCGGATGCATGCACCTTTTTCATCGGCCGACGGTGGTTGACCACTTCAGCAATCCTCATACAGAGGCTGCAATCTTTCCCGGAAGGGAGGCTGCAGCCTTCTCTAATGCCAGAAAATCCGTCTCCGTACTCTTTTGGTGGATCCGGTCCAGCAGCATCAGGATCCGGTCGGCCAGATACATCTTCTCCTCCGGGATTTCCGAAAGAAACGCGACGACATACGGGCGGTCCCCGGCATACACGATCCCCGCGTCGTTAAAGGTCGGATCCTCCCAGCCCTCCGGGATCCACCCGGCTTTGCTGAGAGTGCGGTACTTCCTTCCGAGAACGCCCCGGATCCGGGAGGTCTGCGGATGTTCATACATTCCGGACAGCTTCTTCCCGTTCGGATCCGTTTCAAAAAAAACATAGTTCATCAGCCAGAGCTTTGCCAGATCCCTGGGGGAATAGTCCGTATAAAGATCCCACTGCACCTTCTTAATTCCGGCCTGTTTTGCCCATGACAGCAGGCAGTCCGGCCCGTACGTGTACCACAGGTCAGCGTACCCTTCATTATCGGAATAGGTCAGAATCGATTCAATCGTATAATATTCGTAATCCAGCGTTTCCGGATACGCGGAAACCATGGCCGCCACATAGGGTCCTTTAATGGAACTGGCGCTGTAAAATTTATGCCCGGGATTGAAGGATACCCCGTTCCCGGTACGGATATCCGCCATGACGAACCCGAGATTATAGCCGAGGCTCCGGATTCTTTTAATCTCCGTTTTCAGGGCGCGCATTAATCCGTCATCGCATTCAGCCTCACCGATTGTGATAACCTTCTTGCTGGACCCTTTCGTTTTTACGGTTTTTGCTGCCAAAAGGGAATCGTACCGCTGCTTGAAGGACGCCGCGTTTCCTTCTGTTTCCGAGGTTTTCTTCTTTTCCGCAGTATCTTCTTCTGCTTCCGACGTTTTCTTCTTTTTCGCGGTATCTTCTTCTGCTTCCGGCGTTTTCTTCTTTTCCGCGGTATCTTCTTCTGCTTCCGGTGTTTTCTTCTTTTCCGCGGTACCTTCTTCTGCTTCCGGTGTTCCCTTCTTTTCCGCGGCATTTTCTTCTGTTTCCGTTGTTTTCCTTACTTCCGAAATCTCTTCTCCTGCTGCCGCAGGCATGCTTGTAACAACGGCAAGAAAAACACACACCGTAATAAACAAAAGAAATTTCATTGGAATCATCCGTATCATTGCCGAGGTTCTTCCTTTTTACGGCCCGGACGGCCGCCGGACAGAGCAATCTGCCGGATTTTCTGCGGAGCTGTTTCCGGCTCCGTTTACAGTCAGTTTCTGCCCAGCGCTCCGGTCGGGCAGTTCCGTACACAGGCAGGGTCGTCACAGGCCCTGCATTTTTCCATCTTCCGGCTTCCGTCCGGATAGCTCCGCAGGGAAACGGCCCCGTACGGGCAGGCTTCGGCGCAGAGGCCGCAGCCGGTGCAGGCTGTGTTGTCATACAGCACTTTTCCCGTGGACGTTTCTCTGTAAAGGCAGGACTTCGGACAGACGCTGACGCACGCAGGGTCGCTGCAGTGCAGACAGGAAAGGGAATAAAAAACAGGCATTCCCTCTTCTTCCGCGCAGACAATTCTCCGAAATGCCTTCTGGCCCGGCAGAATATCATTCCGATCCATGCAGGCCACGGCGCAGGCGCCGCAGCCGGTGCATTTTTCGGGCTCAAAACGGAAAACCCCGTTTTTTTCTTTTTCCTGCGCGCATTTCACTGCAGCACGGTCCTTCTCTTCTTCCGGCGTCTCAACGCCGGCTTCTGCCGGATCCCGGATGACTTCGCAGCGGACGCTTCGAAATCCCGGAAAACCGGAATACGGATCGTTATGATCCGGAGGGATAATACTGTTGACATCCGCTTCCCGATAACCGTGGTACATCCATACCGTTCCCGGAAGTACCGCTGAAGTAACATGGGCTTTCACGGTTATGCTTCCTGCGGACGTCGTCAGATGAATGCGGTCCCCGTTTCGGATTTCTCTTTCTTTTGCATCGGCGGGATGAAGATCCGCCATCGGTTCCGGCCGCAGGGACCGCAGCCAGGGAACGTCGTGCAGACGGGAATGCAGCGCATTCGGCAGTCTTCCGCCCGAAACCAGCTGCAGCGGAAAGCGGACGGGATCCGCCCCGTCCAGGCTTTCCCGGTAAACCGGCAGAGGCTCAAAGCCCGGGAATTCTTCCACAATCGCGGACCGCAGCTCAAATTTTCCGGTCGGGGTTTGCGGTTCATGCTCTCCCACCGGGGTTTTCCGTACTCCCTCCGCCCTGTGCGGATGATCGGGATCGGCTTTCAGCGCCTCAAAATCCAGCTCCGGCAGGATGGCGGCATAACAGGCATCGCGTCCGCTTTTCAGCAGGTCATCGTCCACATCCAGCCGCCGTGCCAGCTCAAACAGGATCTCATCATCCGCCATCCCGGCGGGTTCGAGAACCGGCTGAAAATACTGGGCGAAACCGCCCGGATAAAACCGGCATTCACTGCGTTCGAAAGAGGAGCAGACCGGCAGGACCAGATCCGCCAGCCGGGCGGAATCCGTCAGGAACAGGTCCGTGTCCACGAAGAAATCCAGCGAAAGAAGCGCTTCCTTCATTTCCTGATCCGCGTTGAACATCCGGTAATTCATCCCCATCGCCAGCATGGCCTTTACCGGATAGGGCCTCCCCTCCCGGATCTGGCGCGCCAGGCCGCAGGCCTGCATTTCCCCGGACAGCCTGTGCCACAGGGGATATTTTTCCGCGCCCACCGGCAGCGGAGCCTTTTCGGGATATTTTTCCCACTCGAAACGTCCGATGTCCGACGCGAAACCGGCCCGGACGTGGCCAAAGGTATCCGGACTCGGAATCATTCCGCCGGGAACGTCAAAGGAGCCGGTCAGGGCCGCCAGCGCCTGG
>CADBNG010000414.1 GCA_902795985.1 uncultured Lachnospiraceae bacterium | reverse complement strand
TATTGGATTTTTGTTGATCCAGGTCAAACACAATCACCATTCCCGGCTCTTTCCTTTGACCTGATATTGGAAATTTACTGATTCAGGTCAAACACAATCGCCATTTTCGGCTCATTCATTTGACCTGATATTGGAAATGTGCTGATCCAGGTCAAATACTATCGCCATTCCCGGCTCTTTCCTTTGACCTGATATTGGAAATTTGCTGATCCAGGTCAAACATTCACGAAATTAGCGGTTCGTTTATTTGACCTGATGTGAGGATTATGCGGATTCGGGGCAAACAGGGCCGCAGCAGGCGGCCCATTGAATGGCCCCGTTTTGACAGAATGGCTGAAATCAGCCATCAAAAGACATTTCTCAGATCTCAGATCTTAGATCTTAAAGCGGTAGCCCACGCCCCAGATCGTTTCAATATACTGCGGCTTGGAAGTGTCGTATTCGATCTTCTCCCGGATTTTCTTGATATGCACGGTGACCGTGGCAATATCGCCGCCGGTGGATTCCATCTCCCAGATCTTGCCGAAGAGTTCGCTCTTTGAGAAAACCCGGTTCGGATTGGACGCAAGGAAGGTAAGCAGGTCGAATTCCTTGGTCGTCAGGATCTTTTCTTCGTCGTTGACCCAGACCCTCCGCGCGGTTTTGTCGATCTTCAGGCCGCGGATCTCGATGACGTCATTCTGGGGGACTCCTTCTCCCACCAGCCGTTCATAACGGGCCAGATGGGCTTTCACCCGGGCCACCAGTTCGCTGGGCGAGAAAGGTTTGGTCATATAGTCGTCCGCGCCCATGCCGAGGCCGCGGATCTTGTCGATATCGTCCTTTTTGGCGGAGACCATGATCACCGGTTTGTTCTTCTCTTCCCGGATGCGCCGGCAGATTTCAAAGCCGTCCACTCCCGGGAGCATCAGATCGAGGATAAAAAGGTCAAAATCCTCCGCAAGGGCTTTTTCCAGGCCGGTATCGCCCCGCCCGTCCGTTTCCACCTCAAAACCGGAAAGCTCCAGATAGTCTTTTTCCAGTTCGGCGATCGCTTCTTCATCCTCAATAATAAGAATTCTGCTCATTGATTCTTCCTTTCTGTCATACGGCTTTATCCGAAGATCTGCGTTTTCTGGTTTCTTCTGCTTCTTCCGTCTCCGGGACCTGCTGTTCACGATACTTGCGGAACAGCAGATGCATGGTTGTTCCCTCCCCCAGCGTACTGGTCGCCCAGACCTTTCCGCCGTGATCCTCCATGATCTTTTTCACGATGGAAAGGCCGATGCCGCTGCCTCCCTTGGAGGAGGAACGGGAAGCATCCGTCCGGTAAAAACGGTCGAAGATCAGGGGAAGGTCGCTGTTCGCGATTCCCCGGCCGTTGTCCTCTATCGCCGCCTGGACAAAATCATCCTGGTCCAGAAGACGGATCTGCACGGTCTTTTCGGGTTTGTCCATGTACTTCAGCGAGTTACTGATAATGTTATGAATGACGCGCTTTAACTGTTCGGTATCGCCGATGACGACCGTATCCTTTTCGGCAATATTATTTTTGTATGTGAAATCCACGCCCTTGCTGTCCATCTCCAGCCGGAGTTCGTCCGCGCAGTCATCGAAGAATTCCCCGATCCGGACCTTGGTGAAAGTATAGGGAATCCGGTTGGTGTCGATCCGGGAATAAAAGGTCAGCTCATTGATGAGCGTGTCCATTTCATTGGCTTTATTATAGATGGTCCGGACGTATTTATCCACTTTTTCCGGTGTGGAAGCGACGCCGTCCAGAATGCCTTCGCAATATCCCCGGATCGCTGTGATCGGTGTCTTAAGGTCATGGGAAATGTTGCTGAGCAGCTCCTTGTTGCCCTTATCGATGGCCAGTTTTTCCTCCGCGGACTCCTTCAGGCGCTTTCTCATCTCTTCAAAGTCCTCGCAGACCTCGCAGATCTCCGTGACGCCTTTGGTCCCGACCTTGAAATCCAGGTTTCCGTCCCGGATATTCTGTGCCGCTTTTTTGAGCTGGTTCAGCGGGGTTACCGTGCTGGAGTACAGCCAGATCCCCATAATGAGCGCTGCGGCAAGCAGGACAAACACGCACAGGAACAGAAGGTCGAACAGCCAGCGACGGACTCCGGGCCAGATCTGGTTCATGTCGCTGACCACATAGAGGCTGACCGTCTTCTGGTTATCCGTTTTTACGCTCGTCCCGGCAAAAAGCGACTGCATCTCCTGATGAATCATCAGCCAGCCGTTCTCCTCCGTAAGGGTGGATCCGCCGGACTCCAGCATTGAAAGGAGTTCGCTGTCTTCCAGTTCGGAACCGTTAAACAGCAGCCGGCCGTCTTCCAGTATAAGGATGAAGCTGTCGGGGTTTTCCAGGGAACGGCTGAACGCGGACAGTTTTTCGGGATCCTGAAGCATCCCGGGATCCGAAAGAACGGCCTGTTTCAGCCGGTCCAGCTCCTGATAGGAGGTGCTGGCAATCAGGTTGGAATTGTTGTACATTCCGGAATAGGAAAGATTGTTGATTCCGTAGGATTCCCCCAGCGTCCGCAGGCGGCTGCTCATCGGCAGCTGCAGAAGGACCGCGATCATGATGATCGGAATCAGCGTCACCGCCACAAAAGCGACGGCAATCCTTGTCGTCAGGGAAACGTTCCTGCCGTTTTTCTGTCTGTCACGGCTGCTCAATCGAGAATTCCTCCGTTTCTGGTCTCTTCCCGGCGGACCCGGCCTTTGTCCATAATAAGTAAAAAAGGGATCCGCGCCCGCGGATCCCCCCTGTTTTTCTCCATTATTCCGGCGGAAGAACCAGATGCCGCGGAATTCCGTTGATCATTACGGGCTGGTTCTCACCCAGGATCAGCGGCCTCGCGTAAAACTCAAAGTCGCCGGATACGTTGCTGCCGTCTTCCGTAATCCATTCCAGCGGAACGGTCCGCTCGATATTGGATACATGATGGACGTCCGCCAGCCCTACGCTGCAGACGTACGGCTTGTCGGATTCCCGGACAAGGGTCGTCATCATGCCGGTTTTTCCGTTGCAGGCTGCTTCCACTGCTTTGGCGCCGGAAGCGTAGGCTTCCTGCACGTCGGTCAGGGAGCTGAGATGGGCCGCGCAGCGCTGCAGGGTGGACAGTTCGATGGAACGGGTCTTGATCCCGAATTCTTTTTCACAGTAGGACGCAAGGAACGCTCCCGTTCCGCCCATCTGCTTATGGCCGAAGGCGTCGACCGCTACCTGGTCGCGGTTCATTTCGCAGACGAAGGTTCCGTCTGCCAGATGGATTCCTTCGGAAACGGCGATCATGACGTTGTTCTTCCGGACAAGCGTCGCGGCGATTTTCGATTTAAACTGCTCAATATCGAAATTCACTTCCGGAAGATAGATCGCGTCGGGGCCTTCGCAGTCATCGCCCCTCGCAAGCGCGGCGGCGGCGGTAAGCCAGCCGGCGTTCCGTCCCATGATCTCCATGATATAAATCGTTCTCTTGGTGGAATAAACGTCCTCATCCAGGATGCACTCCTTCAGCGAAGTGGCAATGTACTTCGCGGCACTGCCGTATCCCGGTGTGTGGTCCGTTTCGGCCAGGTCATTATCAATCGTTTTGGGTGCGCCGATAAAACGGATATCGGAACCGACTTCCTCTCCGAAATCGCTCAGCTTGCGGATCGTGTCCATGGAATCGTTTCCGCCGATATAAACCAGAGCTTTAATATCCAGTTTATCAAGAATCCCGAAAATTCTCTCATAGGTCCCGCGGGCCTCATCGATTTCCGGAAGCTTGAAACGGCAGGATCCCAGGAAGGCTGCCGGTGTTTTTTTCAGCAGTTCGACTTCAAGGGAAGTCTTCAGGATTTCGCCCAGATCCACATACCGTTCAAACAGAAGGCCCTGAATGCCGTTGCGCATTCCGTAGATCTTATCAAAACCTCTTTCCTTCGCCCGTACATACACTCCGGCCAGAGAAGCGTTGATGACGCCGGAGGGCCCTCCGGACTGCCCGACTATGATATTTGCCATGAAATTTTCTCCTTTCAACAACTCCGGGGCTTATCCTTTCGGATGAGCTCTGGAATAAACATCCCTCAGTTTGAATATCTCCATATGCCTGTACATTGCGGTAGTAGAGACATCGGAATGACCGAGCATGACGGACACGCTCTTGATATCCGCACCGTTCGTCAGCAAATGGGCGGCAAAGGAATGCCGTAAGGTATGGGGCGTAATGTCACGGGAAATCCCCGCGGCAGCCGTATACCCTTTCAGCACCTTCCAGAACCCCTGACGGCTCATGGAACCGCCGGAACAGTTCACGAACAGCGAATCACTCGGCGTATGGTTCAGCAGCACATCCCTGGAATGCTCCAGATAGATGGAAAGGGCGGACCTTGTGCTTTCGCCGAAAGGAATGAACCGCTCTTTTCTGCCTTCCCGGCAGACAATATAGCCCCGTTCAATATCAACGTCCGTCGTCCGCAGGTTCACCAGCTCGCTGACGCGCATTCCGGTCGCGTAGAGAAGTTCCAGCATCGCGCGGTCGCGGAGGCCCTTAAAGGTATGGACATCCGGCTGGGAAAGCAGGCGGTCCACCTCTTCCACCGTAAGGATGTTCGGTTCCTTTTTCTCCACCTTCGGAGGCTTCAGCTCCGAAGAGGGATCCGCTTCAATCCGGCCTTCTCCCAGCAGGTACTGGAAAAAAGACCGCAGGGCTGCGATGTTTCTGGAAACGGTAGCGGCTGATTTGTTCTGTGACTTCAGAAATGCTATATAACCGTCAAGGCTTTCGGCAGTGACTTCTCCCGGTCGTCCAATGCCTTCCGCCTGCAGATATTCTGCTGCTTTTTTCAAATCTCTTTCATAAGATATTTCCGTATTGTGAGCAACCTGCTTCACATTATGTAAATAACTTATGTAATCATGAATTGCATTTATCATCATGTCCCTCACGAAACGTTTTGTTAAAAGCAATTCACCCTTCGTAATAACCCAGACACAGTATAAACACAAACAGAATCAAATTGCAAACCTATTTTTCGGGCGTTTTTTGGCGCTTTTTCCCCATTTTTGCGTCAAAACACAAAATCAAGTGGTAGCGTCTCCGCTGCCGTCCCATATCTTGTCCCAGTTATAGTTTCTATAAAAAAATTAACATAATTCAGCATAATAAACAAAAGGGTCCGGCCCCGAAAACAGATCCGGACCGGTACTCTTTCCCGCAAAAGCCCGGAAAACCTGTCCATCTCCGGGTCCGGCCTTTTGAATCCCTGCTGTTTCTTTCGGTAATCCGCTTGACACTGCCGTTTTTTTTCGATATTGTATATATAACCAATATGTTAATATTAATATTCACTATTAGATAACAGGGATGTGATATTACCATGACGGAATCTCAGATTAATTATTTTCTGGCCGTTGCAAAAGAGAAAAGCATTTCCAAGGCGTCCGAAGCGCTTTTTGTATCGCAGCCCGCAGTAAGCAAGCAGATTGCCCTGCTGGAAAACGAACTGGGGTGCAAGCTGTTCGAGCGGCACACCCGCGGACTGGACCTGACAAACGCAGGCAGAGCCTTTGAATCCTTCTTTCTTGAATTCAAGATCCGGCTCCGTGAAACGCTGGAGTACGCCCGTGCGGAGGAAAACTCCCTGACCGGACGGTATGTGCTTGGAGCCTTTGACGGGTGGCTTCTTTCGGAATTCACCCTGGATCTTTTTGATCATCTGCGGAAAAAGTATCCGAAGGTCGAGTTCGACGTGATGAGCTACAGCATTGATCAGATCTTTTACGCCCTGAAGCACGGAGAAGTCAACGATATCGTGGCGACGGAATCTGTCCTGCAGAACAACCCGGACCTTCAGGTCCATCATATCTGCTCGATTCATTCCATCCTTCTGTTCTCGGCGGACCATCCCCTTGCCGGCAGGGAAGATCTGTCGCTTTCCGATTTCGCGGATTCCACCTTCTATTTTACGACACCGCAGAACCTGACGAGCGGCATTTCCCATGTGCTCCAGCTCTGCAACAGCGCCGGCTTTTCACCGAAGATCGAATATGTCCCGACGCTTTCCGCCGTCCGCAACAAGCTTCAGTCCACAACCGGCGTATTCATCTCGAACGAATGGATCATCGACCGGAACAACTCCGTTTTCCGCAGCATCACGCTTTCCGACAAGGTCGATATCGGATTTGCTTCCCTGAAAGGCACCTCCTCTTCGCCCTTCGCCGCGATACGCCGGGATGCCCTTGAGTTTTACCGCAACAAATATAAAGACTCCGATTCCTGACACAAAAAGGACAGGCACCTTGTGCTGAAAACATTATAAAGGGACAGGTATCTTACACCGGAATCCGGCGTAAAACACCTGTCCTTTTTGTATCGGGAAAGCAGCGCAAAGTGCCTGCCCTTTATTCTACAGGTTGTTCTTTTCGTAAATCAGCTTCAGCCCTTTCAGGAGAAGATGCTCGTCGCGGATGATTTTCCGCTTGCAGTAGGGAATGATCGCGCGGGAGTTTCCTCCGGTCGCGACGACGTTCAGCGGTTCGCCCAGCTCCTCTTCCATCCGGTCGATGATTCCGTCAATCACGGAGGCATTGCCGTAAAGGATGCCGCTGCGCATGCAGTCGGTGGTGTTGCGGCCGATGACGTTTTTCGGTATTTCCAGGCTGATTCCGGAAAGCTTTGACGCATGTTCGGTCAGGGCGTCAAGGGCTACCCGAACGCCGGGGAAAATGGCGCCGCCGATGACGCGCCTTTTACTGTCAACGATTGAAATGGTCGTGGCAGTGCCCATGTCGACAATCGCCAGCGGAAGGGGATACTCATGGGTCGCCGCTACCGCGTCGGCAACACGGTCCGCGCCCATCTCCGCGGGGTTATCCATGCAGATGTTCAGGCCGGTCTTCAGCCCGGAGCGCAGCACCATGGTTTTTCCGCCGAAAATCTGCTCCGTCGCGCGGCGGACAATATGGGTAATCGGAGGAACCACGCTGGAAATAATACATCCGTCGATCTGTTCCCGTTTGATCCGGAAGATCTCCATGATGTTCTTGATGTCGATGGCGTATTCCAGGTCGGTTTTTTTCCGGTCGGTGGACAGACGGCCCGTGAAATGGATCCCGTCATCATCGATCCCGCCGACTGCAATATTGGAGTTCCCGATATCAATTACAAAGATCATAAATGATTCCTCCCGTAAAAAACAGCAGGCCTGCCGGGGAAAGATCCCCGGCATCCTGCTGCCGGTTTCTTACTGCTGTGCCGTCTTCTGTACGGTCGGTTTTGACTGCTGGATCACTCTGGCCTTG
>CADBNG010000413.1 GCA_902795985.1 uncultured Lachnospiraceae bacterium | reverse complement strand
CGCCCAACTGCTCAAGGAAATTGAAGAAGCTTATCTGCGCGCCGGCATCACCTACGGCTTCTTTTCCCTTTCGCTGCTAATTCTCTTTCTCTTTATGGCCTTTACGATCTCGCAGGAGCGTGATCTGCGGCTCGAAGAGAAACGGGAACTGCTGCAAGAGCTCGGCGCCGAGGAAAAAGCATTTTCCAGGGAAAAACATAGAGAAGCGATCCGGGAAGCTTTGTGGTGCCTTTTGGCCCTGCCACCGGCCCTCGCCGCGCGGTTCTATCTGATTTGGAGGGATCTGAACCCGGACACGGGAAACGCCATCTACTCCAAGCTCCTCGGACGTATGCTGTACTACGGCGGCCTCGGGGCAAACGAAACTGACAGCCGCGGGCTCTTTGCCCTCGTAAAAACTCTGGAAACACGAAGCTGGCTGTGGCTTTTGATCCCGCTGGCCCTTGCCGTGCTGCTGACCGCCTACGCTTATGGAAAGGCAGGGAAAGGAGAGGAAAACCATGACTGAGAGAAATCCCGTTTTGCAGGTAAGAGAGATTTCCAAAACCTATCCCGGGGAAAGCCCGGTCTACGCACTCAAAAAAACCAGTCTGAACTTCATGCCGGGAGAGTTCACCGCCGTTATCGGCTGCAGCGGCTCCGGTAAGAGCACTCTGCTGCGGATTTTGGGGACCCTGGACAGATCAGACACGGGAGAACTGATCATCGAGGGCCACAGCGTCGGCAGTCTGCGCGAGGCTCAGATCGCGCGTTTTCGCAGACGCCGTATCGGCTTCGTCCACCAGGACTACAACCTCTTCCCGGAATATACAGCCTGGGAGAACGTCATCCTCCCTATCCGCTTGGACAGCGCGGCGGAGGACCGAAAAAAAACTGCGCGGCTCTTCGAGGCCTTGGGCATCGCCCACTGCCGGGACCGCTTTCCCCATGAGCTGTCCGGCGGCGAGCAGCAGCGGGTTTCCCTGGCCCGGGCTCTGGTGATCGAGCCCGCCGTGATTCTGGCGGACGAGCCTACGGGCAATCTGGATGCGGAAAATTCCAATCGCGTGGCGGAGCTTCTTCGATTTGCCTGCGACGAGTACCGGCAGACCATCATCATGGTCACCCACGATGCAGCCATGACGGACTACGCCGACCGGATCCTGCGTATTCGGGATGGGGTCGTAACGGAATAGGAAGGCATGAGGAAGGGATTGCAGCAAAAGAGTCTCACAAAAACGCCGAGGGCTGCGAAAGCAGTATCCTCGGCGTTTTTTTATGAAATATCGTATAAGAGCATGGCCACTGACTGGAAAGAAATATTGTTCCCGGAATTGCAGGATGATGTCGTAACGACATCTTTACTTGTTGTTAGAAGCATACAACAGCATGATATTGATGTCACCGCTTTTTCTTATGAAAAGACGATCCGTGAGAGAGTCACGCGACCCAACAGCGGCATACGGCACGGCCGGAGCGGAGGAACCTATTTCTGCGAAGGCTGCGTCTCACACCTGAACAAGCAGGAAAAAGCCGTAATCTTTCCGAACAGGCCGCGGGACACTTCTGTCCTTTGGGGCATTCCCCAAGCACCCTGCCCACAAGGAAATCCTTGCCCATGCGTCTCTGCTGTTTGCCGGGAGGCTTTTTTGCCGATTTGCCGCCTTCTTACACCTTGAAGAGAATCTTCAGGTAGTTCCAGAAATAGTACGGAATGAGATAATCCGTGTGGTAGTAATCGGAAAGTGAATAATAGATGTTGTTGACCTTCGGATCGCGGCCGAAGGAGAAACCGGGCTGCTCGGTGAGATATTTCACCTGCAGGCGCATGCCGGCGCCGTCGCGCGGGCCGCCGGAGGCTGCGTAGATGAAGAACGGGAGCTCGGGGTGCGCTTTGATCGGCGCGGTGATATAGTCGAGGACTTCCTCGTCGGTAAAGGTCGGGAACGGGCCGCTTCCCGGAGGCATCGGCAGGGGCTTGTCGCCGGAAATTCCGCCGCTCGTGGGGCAGAACCAGCGGAAATACTCAAAATCGTAATGGAACATTCGCCAGGTCCAGGCGCCGCCGCGCTCTGCTTCGCGCTGATCTTCGCGCTCTCGCTGCTCTTCTCCGCCCTGCTCTACCGCGGGAACCGCCGGCTCTCCTGGATCTGGTTCCGCGGGATCGCCGGGCAAAAACGCAAACCGCCCCGCCGCAGCTGAACCCCCGCGCTGCAGCTGAGCGCCCGCGCCGCTTTGAAAAAAGAAAACCTCCCGGTTCTTCGCCGGGAGGCTTTTTGCTTTGGATTTTTTTGAGGGATTACTGCGCGGATGCGGCGCCCGATGAAGCTTCAGATTCCTCG
>CADBNG010000412.1 GCA_902795985.1 uncultured Lachnospiraceae bacterium | reverse complement strand
CGGTCAGAGACGCCGTGGGAAGCAAAAAAAGAATTCCCCGTGTATTATGACGCTGTAAGCCGGGATCACGATACGGTAATCCTTATCGCGAACAGTTTAGGAGCTTATTTTGCAATGCACTCGCTTGCAGATGAAAAAATCAGCAAAGCGTTCCTTATCTCTCCTGTCGTGGACATGGAGGCATTGATCCTTGATATGATGAAGCAGGAAAAAATCACGGAGGATGAGCTCAGGGAGAAAAAGGAAATTCCCACACATTTCGGAGAGACTCTTTCCTGGGATTATCTGGTATATGTACGGGAACATCCCATTGTCTGGAATACTGCTACAGAGATCCTGTATGGCGAAAATGACAGCATCACAGGAAAAGAAGCGATCACCGCGTTTGCTGACCGGATCGGAGCAGACCTGACCATCATGGCGAATGGGGAACACTGGTTCCATACCGACGAACAAATGACATTCCTTGACGACTGGCTCAGGAACAGGTGATCACGGATCGGGGAAATCGAAGTCTAAACCAAAGTAAACTGCCGGTCGGGCAAACTCTACTTCCGGTCGGTTGAGTATAGAAAGGGAAAGGAGCTATCATAGTAACACTGATTCCCAAGGCGGTATGCCTTGCCATGGGAATTGCCGTAGTCGTACTTTCCGCTTTAGGAGAAATGGAAATGAAGACAGCGGTGATAATGCTGGGGATCGGAGTTGCGTGCGCAGGGGTCAGTCTGCTGGAAAAGAAATAGACAGCAGACCGGCGAGCAAATGAACTCTTTCTCCCTATCACTTTCCCGATCCCTCGATCAGCAGTCCCGGTCCGCTTTTCTGCCGCAGCCCCGGCACCGATCCTCATACCAGATGATCATCGTCCCGCAGTCCGGGCACGCGTTCAGCTCTTCCTGTTCGGCCGCCCAGTTCTCTATGCCGATCTCCCGCTGCCGGCTGACATATTCCAGGATGTGCTCGTGGTGACTGATCCCGTTCTCATAATGAGCGTCTTTAAATACCCTCAGACGATCGCATGGAAAACCGCCGCATTCGCAGCACCAGGTAACATTGTGTTCCCTTGCGCAGTCCCGGAAACCATGCCGGCAAACAACGCAGGCTTCTGCGACATGCTCCGAAAGACACCCCTGACAGTTCCCGCTCGCATAAACCGGGCAGGTCTCACAGAAGAGACCGCAGATACCGACTACTTCCCGTAAATGATCACTCATGGAAAACACCTCCCGTATTTATCCGTCATTTGTCTTAAAGCGTCCCGGTGTTGTCGTTCATGCAATAATATAGCCGGTATCCGGCCCGGCTTCAACCGATTTGCCGTGAATTGTCTTTCCGGACATGTGAATGCTCCCCATATGGCAGAACCCGGAAATTCCGATACCTGCCATATGAGGAGCCTGTCCCTTAAAGCTGCTGCCCCGCTATTAATTGGGATGGTTATGGGATCATCCGAACAGAAGTCCCAGCGGATACATCAGCAGCGCAGTGACCACGGCTGTAATGACCATCTGTACGAGCCCCCACCGAAGCATATACTTTCCTCCTCCATAGGGGTAGGCATAGCAGAATCCGACCGGAACAAATGCCGGCGGGATCGTGTATCCCTGTACCGCGCAGAAACTGACGGCTACGGCAACGATAAACGGATTCGCGTTAAGCTGGAGAGCGAGCGGTACGCCGATCGTGATCAGAATGATGCCGACCGGGATATTGTTCGCGATATTTGTCAGGAGTACCGCGATGACGCACATCAGTACGACAATCATCATCGGGCTAAGTCCCGATACCATCGGAGCAACGATTGTCATGACCCAGTCGGAAATGCCGGTCGTCGGCTCACCCATCGCCGACGCGATCATCATGATGCCGGCGAGAAGCATGATAACCATCCAGTCGATGTTGCCAAGCGCCTTCGTAAGATCCAGGACCGGTTTGCCGTCAAACCGTATTATCGCGAAAATGGCCAGAGCGATCAGAAGGGGCGTCAGCATGGTCATGTTATTTAAGGCGATCGAAACCGGAGACTCCGGGATCAGAACGCCCAGGAAGCCGGGAAGGATCCAGAAGATCACCAGCAGGACGGTAATAACAGCGACAAAGCGTTCTTTTGAGGTCATCGGCGTCTTCATTGCTTCAATTTTCGAATAGTCGATATTTTCAAGCTTGCTCATGTCCGGTTTTACAACAAAACGGAAGAACGCGAAGATCAGAAGCATCAGAATAATTCCGATCGGAACGCAGATCGCCGTATAACCGATCCAGTTAATGGGCGTCTGCGCGATCGCGCTGTAAATGCCCATGAAAAGCAGCGGCATGCTGTGGCAGATCGGCGTTGCGGCACAGGAAATGATTACGCAGATCGTAATGCCGATCGAAATGACTTTGGCCGCTTTATCTTCTGTTCCGATCCCAAGCATCTGGAAGATTTCCGTTGCCAGGGCAAACAGCAGGACCTGCACCCCGTTGCATTCAATGAACAATCCGATGACAAAGGTCGCCAGCAGGAACATAAAGGTAAAAGCCCAGGGGCCTTTTTTTGCGAACCGTGACGTAAGGAACGCCAGGGCGATCCGCCGGATCAAGCCGGATTCACTTAAGACTTCGCACAGAAGAAGCAGTCCAAGGACCAGTACTACGACCCAGTTTCCCCAGGACTGCGCTGCCGCCTCGTATACGCTGGCGAGCGCGAATGAAGCAGGATAAACATCCATTGCTATGAATCCGAACAGAACGATTGCCACAACTGTCGGCCATACCATATCGACAGTTGTCCAGAGAAAGATCAGTCCGATAAACTGACCGATCACGATCATTCCGGTCTGGGTGATCGGAGCAGGCGCGGGGATCATGCCAAAGAAGATCATGATGCAGATCCCGATGGCGGCCCGGATATAATAACCTGTATCCTTCTTTCTTTTTGTGCCTTGTGTTAACGTTTCAGCCATTTTGATTCTCCTTTCCGGCCATTGAAAATGCTTGTCTGCAGCCCGAATTTCCGGATAAGTCTTTGCCTTTTTCCAAAAAGACTGCAGTTAATAAAGATATCCTCCTTTTTCTGAAAAAGGATATCTAAAGCCCGCTGTACACATTTCCTCAGTAATGGGAAACAGGCTGCAGCCGGCTGTTTTCATCAGCTGCAGCCTGAAGGTATTATTTCAGTTCTATTTCTCCCAAATATTGATCGGATCTTAATTCAACAGCCTGCAATTCTTTCTTACGTTCTCCGGACTGAATGACGATCTTATACGTTCCGTCTTTCAATCCGCGGAGTTTGAATTCACCATACGGATTTGTCGTAGTGGAGAACTGTTCTCCGTTTCCGTCTTCCGCGGTAACTGCCGCTCCTTCGCAGCATTCTCCGTCCTTTACAACGGCTCCGCAGAAGAAGGAGGAAGTAACCAGTTCCAGGTTTTTATAGAAAACATGCGGCTTTGTGCCAAACTTGTCATGATACCGGCTTAAATGATTCTCTTTGATATAGCCTTCCAGTTCGTCTTTTTCCACGGCATAGAACTTTGTCGCGCCGGTCGGGCAGGAATGGCTGCACCGGGTCTCCGTCCAGCCCTGATCCAGGAGATGGGCGCAGAAGGTGCACTTCTGCGGGACCTGATATTCTTCGTTCCACCAGATCGCTCCATAGGGGCAGGCGTCGACCAGATCCTTCCGGCCCTTCGCTTTTTCCGGATCGATCAGGAGGATACCGTCTTCTCTTCTTGTGACGGCGCCGCGTCCGGCTTTTTCGCACGGCGCGTTTTCACACATCATGCAGTTGCCGGGACGGTACTGCACGTCGACCAGCGCGTCCGCACCACGCTCCACGCACTCGATCTTTCTCCAGTAATGGCCGTGGCGAGGCATGGGCTTTGTTACCGGGCTCCAGTCATTTCCCACATGTTCGTCCTTGCAGGAGAGAAAACAGTCATTACAGTTGTGGCATTTCGCCACATCGATTACCATGATCCATTGTTTCATTTTTCACCCTCCCACTTTTCAAACTCGATCAGACAGGTATTGCTGGCCATTCCGGAGGAAGTCGCCGTCATCGGCCGTTTGGAGACCAGGATATTCACGCAGCCGGCCTTGTCGATGCACTCCGGCTCTCCCGGCGTCCCGATCGGGTCGTAGTCACTGCAGGATTCATACGCGTGAAGAACTCCCTGGGGCACCCGGTGGGTCACATGGGCACAGCAGATGACGCTGCCGCGGTCATTGTACAGACGGATCAGATCGCCTTCTTTAACGCCCCGGGCCTTTGCATCTTCCGGATTGACCCTTGCGGTCAGATAATAATATCCGTCGACCAGTACCCGGTGTTCTTCCACATCGTTGATAAAGCTGTCTTTTCCGTCCATCATCGTATGCATGGAGAACCGGGGATGTGGGGACATCACGGCGATCGGGAAACGTTCGAACGCTTCACTGTGGTGCCCTTCCCAGGACGGGATGTATTTCGGGACCGGAGGACGGTCCGGATCGATATCAAACTTCTTCAGGTCATTGGAGGAAAACTCGATCTTGCCGGAGGGCGTCTGCATTCCGGTACGGCCTTCCAGGATAAAGTCCGGAGCAGCCGGCCAGTCGGGAGTATCGCATTCTCTGCCTTCGGCATACCAGCGGAGAGCCGGCGTCGCCTTATAGTTTTCCGGAACCGGCACGACAAAGTACCCTTTTTCAAAGAAGCGCTCCCAGGTAATGTACTTCGGCAGATCAGACGCTTCATACATCTGTTTTACCCAGTCCAGCTCATCTTTTCCTCCGTCCGAGTATTCCTCGTAGAAGCCCAGGCGTTTCGCCAGCGCACAGAAGATCTCGTAGTCGCTCATGCTCTCCCCGAGCGGTTCGATGCATTTCTTCTGCAGGGAAATGATCCGGTGGCTGCACTTGTTGTAATCATCGGGGATATAGCCCGAGCAGGCGCCGAACTCACTGATGTCCCACCGTTCAAAGTTGGTGCAGGCCGGCAGGATGATATCCGCGTATTTTGCCTCGCCTTCCATCCAGATCGACTGGTTCACGACGAAAGGAAGGTTCTTCGTCCGGTACATTTTCGCGTAGCGGTTGGTCTCCGTCATCGTTCCCATAAAGGAACCGCCGAAACGGTAATACATCTGGATCTTCGGCTGTCCCGGCGCGGGATAAACGGAATGCCTGAACTGATCCTGAGGAGTATTGCTGCCGTTGGAATACCACTCAGCTTTGCCTTCGAGGATCGCTTCCGGCAGGAACAGGCGCTGGATTGTCTGGCACGGCGGGGTCCCGACCGGCTTTTTCTGGTTCGGGAACATCCTTTTGGTCCACCGGTATGCGCCGGTATCCTGCCCGCTCATTCCGCCTTCGGCGTAGCCCGGGAAAACAAAGGAAGCATCCGCCGGAACGCCGCAGGTGGTGCCCCAGATGTTGGATCCGGGTTTTCCCATGCCCTGCATCGCGGCAAGAAGGATCATCAGACGGGACCATTCATTGCCTCCGGACGCACGGCAGGCACCGCCCCAGCCGCCGAGTCCGCCGGCGGCGAGCATGGTTTTCTTTGCGGCCCAGCGCCGCGCCAGGGTCCGGATGACCCGTGCCGGAACCGTGCTCTCCGCTTCCGCCCATTCCGGGGTCTTGGGAACGCCGTCTTCCTTGCCCAGCACATAATCCGCGAATTCATCAAACCCTTCGGTCCGGGTCTGTACATATTCTTTATCGAAGCTTTCTTCGGTGATCCAGACGTAGGCAATTGCCAGGGCAAGGCAGTTGTCCGTGCCCAGTCTCGGCGCGATCCATTTATCCGCGAACAGCTTGGCCGTCGGCGTGTAGTAAGGATCGATAAAGACCATTTCCACACCAAGCTCCTTCAGCCACTGACGGCGGCTGGTGCTTTCAAAAGCGCTGTAGATGCCCGACGTGGTCTCCGGGTCGCTGGACCAGAAGACAATCATTTCCGTATTTTTTAACGCGTCTTCCAGCAGGTCATACTGTTCCGGAAGGCCCCTTCTCCAGGAATAGCCCCAGGCATGCATTCCGCCCCAGAACCAGCCTTCCCAGCTGTCCGGGTTGTTTTCCATGATGGATCCGCCCACCATCGCGCGGAAGCGGTTATAGCAGCTGAACCGGTAGCCGATGTTGCCCCAGAGCTGATGGGAACTGTTTCCGTAAAAAATCGCCCCGGGCCCGGCTTCTTTTTTGATCCGGTTAATTTCACTGCAGACGATATCCAGCGCTTCGTCCCAGCTGATGGGAACATAGCCGGATTCGCCTCTTTTTTCGCAGTTCCGTTCACCGTTCGGATCGAAATCCACCCTCTTCAGAGGGGTCAGGATCCTCTTATCAGAATAAATGGAAGACTTTACGCCCGCCGTGAACGGCGCAACGGTCGTCCTTCTCGGCGGTGTGAAAGACCTCCCCCTGGCATCGATCTTCCAGGACGCGGCGTCATCATCGGCCAGATCCATCGGCGTGATCCGTACGATTTTTCCGTCTTCGACATCGACAAACACCGGCCCCCCGGTTGTGCTGTTCGTTAAATGCTTCAAAAGTCCATCCCTCCTTCTGAGCGGGACCTCAGCGTGCGCCGCGGCTCCTCTCCCTCAATACTTTTTACAAAACGCGTTCTCTGTGATTTCACAGCGATTATATGTCCTGTAATAAAAAAAGGGAAAGACCGATATTTTCTTATTTAATAACCAACAGTTATATAACAATGTATTTTTAATTCTTGTTCCTTATATAATGGCTTGTTATAATGATTCTCAGATATACTTTCCGGGGCATTACGCACCGGAGCACTATTGTTTATCCGACGAAGGGATCACAGGGGGAAAATCGATGAATCTTCAGCAGCTGCAGTCTTTTATATCTGTCGCCGAACACGAAAGCTTTACTGCCGCAGCGCAGGAACAGCATATCTCCCAGCCCGCGATCTCCAAGCAGATCCGGGAGCTGGAATTGGAATATGACTGTGTTCTTCTGGATCGGACCACACATAAGGTGGTCCTGACGGAAGCCGGCGCGGACTTTCTCAAATCCGCCAAGGAGATCGTCTCCATTGACCGCGACAACCGCAACAGGATGCAGTACCTCGTCCGCAGTCAGAAGGGGCAGATTAAGATTGCTTTCTTAAGCGATATCCGTAAAGAACTGAAAAAGTGCCTGAACCTTTTTTGTCCGAAATATCCGGCTCATAATCTTGTGATGGATCAGATGCGCGGCAGTGAGATGTACGTTTCTCTTAGTGAGAACCGGTATGACTTTTATTTTACACTGCGCCGTTCCCTGAGTGTTTCCGAAGGGTATTCCTGGATTCCGATCCGGTACACCGGTCTGGCGCTGATCTATCCTAAGAAATGGGAAGGTGAGATCGATGTTTCGGACCTTTCGACGCTGGAGGGAAAGCCGTTCGCTTATTTCCTCCGCCGCGACGGAATGTTCTTATATGATCACACCATGGAAGTCCTGAAAAGCCGGGGATTTGAACCGACCATTACGAATTATTACAATGACGCGGACGCAGCCGCCTTTTCCCCGGAAGCCGGAGTTGCCCTGACCGTTCTGCCGGAATTCATGTTCCGTGAAGGGGAACTGGAAGATGTCTGCGTGGAAAAAATACCAGGCGATGACACACTG
>CADBNG010000411.1 GCA_902795985.1 uncultured Lachnospiraceae bacterium | reverse complement strand
GTATTTTTTCATCCCCCGGATGCCGGCAGCCAGAAGATAATTCTCCAGCCGGTCAATTTCCTCCGGGGTAAAATTGGTCAGCCCGCTTCGAAGCCATGTCATCACGCTGTCATAGGAAAAATCATCGGAATAGACCGCTGCGGCCCCGCGCAGGAACGACGCGAAGGGGTTCGCGGTCACCGGCTGCTTCTGATCCAGGAAACAGGGAATGCCGCAGTCCCGGAAATGAGAAAGCAGCGGCTGCCCATAAGCGTTCAGATCGGAGCAGATTACGGCGAAATCCCGGTAACGGTACCCTTCCGGCCGGACCAGCCGGGAAAGAGCCGAAGCCGCCGCCCCGATCTCCTCCTCCCGGTTTCCGGCGCAGAGGATCCGCAGACCGTCGGGCTTTTCCTCATATCGGGCGGCCCGGGTCCGGAACAGGTTCTCCTCAAGAAAAGCAAGGGCCGGGCTGTTCGCGAACCGCCCCTTTGTTTCGTCCGCCCAGACCGGATCCAGGACCGGGACCCCTTCCTCCTCCGCCATCCGGATCAGCTCGCCGGCCATCTTCGCGCTCAGATGGAACAGATCCGCCGGCGTGCTTTTCCTTCCGATCCCGGCCTTTCTGTCGGTCGTGATCACCACCGAAACCTCTTTTGCCATCTTTAAAATCTGACGCACCACCGGAAGCTGCACCGGAACAAAGCCGGTAAAGCCGTCGAAAACCACCGTACTGTCTTTCAGCAGGGAGGATTCCCCGATCACCATTCCCAGCGCTTCACAGACTTCCTCCGCCGCAAGATATTTCCCGGCTATTTTTTCCTTCAGCTTTTCATAAATAAGATACAGATCCTTCAGTTTCAGCTTCAGCAGGGGGGAAATGCCCTCTTCCTCCGCCATTTCCAGCAGATCCGCCGGCGCGACGCGGTACTGCATCAGCTCCGATGCCAGGGATTTCATCTCCTCCACGCCGCCGACCCGGTCCATGGTCCTTCCCAGGACCGAAAGGGCATTCCGGTTCTCCCAGATCACCTTCTGCAGAATCAGGGTTTTCCCCATGTCCTCCAGAACGGTCTGCTCATTAAACCCGACCTCGTCAAAAACCCGCGCCGCCAGCCGGTGGAAGCTCAGCACGTCGATATTCATGATGCTGTGGTCCGGATGCATCCGGACCAGCTCCTTCTGGGTCAGCATCGTAAACTGTTCCGGAACAATCACAAAGAACCGGCCTGCCGGATCCTTCAGCGACGCCTCGATGATTTTCTGATAAACCGTATGGGATTTTCCGCTTCCGGCACTCCCGGCCACAAACTGCAGCGCCATCCTTTTCCTCCTTCCGGAATTCTGCTTTCCGGAATGTTTTCCACATAATTATATAAAAAGCAGGGCGGTTTCCGCACTTTTCCACATTCTTCCCACAAGCAGATCGGCCCGGATGGGGCTTTTCACTTTGTTTCACCGGCCTTCTTTTCGTCCTGACTGTCCTGTCCCGCCGGAATATTCCACAATTATCCACATTACGGGTTTTCCAGAATTTCCACATTTCCACAAAGAGAAGGTCCTCCCTCTTTCTCCAAAGGTCCGCTGTCGGAAAAGAGCCCGTTCCCCGCTTCAAAAAGCGCCTGCTTTTTGTGTTCCGCCCGCGGGGATCCGCTGTGTCCGTGTCATTGTAGCAAAAAACAAATCCTGGCTCAACCGCTTGACAGGCACAGGGGTTTTTTGTTAAAAAATTAAATGGTTAGTTGTGTGTGATTTCATTGCCGGGTAAGAAGATCCGGCACCGCGTATCAGAAACGCGCGGAGGAGAGATTGAAAAGCATGGGAGAAAGAGAGAGCTGCAGGCGCTTTTCAATCAGGTCCGGATCCTGTATAAAGGGATCGGACGGTGTTCTGCCTGCGGCATAACAAAACAGTATGGATTTCTTTGATATTCTTTCCCTTCTTGGCGGCATTGCCCTGTTCCTTTTCGGAATGACTTATATGGGAGACTCGCTGAAAAAACTCGCGGGCAGCCATATGAAAGTCTTTCTTACGAAAGTCACCGCCAATCCCTTTACCGGTTTTTTAATGGGCCTCGTTGTCACGATGGCGATCCAGTCCTCCACGGCGACCTGCGTGATGGTCTTGAGCTTCGTCAACGCCCATATGCTTTCCCTTGTTCAGTCCATTCCGCTGATTATCGGCGCCAATCTGGGCACGACCATTACCGCCTGGATCATCAGCTTAAGCTCCATCAACGGGGCCGGCGCCCTGGTTTCCCTTCTGAAGCCTTCGTCCTTTACGCCCCTTGTCATTTTTATCGGTGTTCTTTTATACCGGTTTTCCCATAAACACAAGCGCCAGGATACCGGCGCGATCCTGATCGGATTCGCGCTGCTGATGTACGGCATGAGCACGATGTCTTCGGCCATGTCCGATCTGGGACAGATGCCCTCGTTCACGGCGATCATCTCCGCGATGGCCAATCCGTTTCTCGGAACGCTGGTGGGCTGCGTACTGGCCGCCGTCATGCAGAGTTCCTCTGCGGCCGTCGGTATTGTCCAGGCCCTCGCGCTGGCCGGGGATATCAATTTCGCCGCGGCCATCCCGCTGATCATCGGTATCAACATCGGACAGACCGTCCCGGTTCTGATCGCGTCTTCGGGCACTTCCTATGACGCCAAGCGGGCCGCCCAGATCCATCTGATGCTGAACCTTTCCGGCGCAGTCGTGACCCTTCCGGTCTACATGATCCTTTCCCATGTCGGCGCGCTGCCCTTCCTGGAAACGGCCGCCGCACCGGTTACCATCGCAATCACCCATACCGGGTACAAGCTGATCAGCACCCTCTGGCAGCTTCCGGCCCGCGGCCTGTTTGAAAAAGGGAGCCGGTTCCTGGTCCGCGAACCCCGTCAGGTCAAAAAATCCCTGCTCGACCAGCGGTTCCTGGCCACCCCGTCCCTCGCGCTGGCCCAGTGCCGCATGCGCACCGGCGAATGCATCAAAGCCTGCAACGATTCCTTTGGCGATGCCCTTTCCCTGCTGGACGACTGGAACGAGGACACCGCGGAATCCGTCCATGATATCGAGGAAATGATCGACCGCTATCAGGATGAGATTGACTCCTATCTGTCCCTGCTTTCCTCCCGCAGCCTGACGGATCGGGAAAGCAAGGAACTTTCCCTGCTTCTCCGGGTCATTTCCGACTGCGAAAACATCAGCGACCATATCTATCATATGGTTACCTGTATTCAGAAAATGTGGGACAGCGGCAATGAACTGCCGGTCGTCGCAATGGAAGAACTCAAGGCCCTGGCGGCCCAGACAGCCGAACTCCTCACCCTTTGCGAAGAAGTCTTCTATACGGACGATGCCGCGGTTGCCGCCGAAGTGGCCAGCAAGCAGCAGGATTTCCTCGCGCAGTGCGACCGCTGCCGCGAAGCCCATCTGGAACGTCTGAAAAAAGACGCGGGCACCATTACCGTCGGCACCTATTACACCGATATCCTGCTGAATTTCGAGCGTATCGTCGATCACCTGTTCAAATTCTCAAGGCTGGCGTCGGCGTAAAAAGACGGATGGAGCCGTCCGTCGGACGCTCTTCGATCCGGCTGAATGAAAATGATGCATTGAGGCTGCCGCATTTAGCGGCGGCCTTATTTTGTATTGGTTTTCAAGGTGCCTCACGGGCTCTCAGGCTCTTTCGCTGCGTTCAATACATAGTATTTTCTTCTTTTCTGTTTTTTCCATGCACCATTCCGGCTCTTCCGCTTC
>CADBNG010000410.1 GCA_902795985.1 uncultured Lachnospiraceae bacterium | reverse complement strand
CTTGGCCAGCTGGTGCTGCGTAACCGTCTTGCCGGAACCGAACGGTCCCGGGATGGCCGCCACACCGCCCTTGGCGATGGGGAAGAAAGCGTCGATAACGCGCTGGCCGGTAACCAGCGGCATATCCGGCGCCAGCTTGTGATCGTACGGACGTCCGCGGCGCACAGGCCACTTCTGCATCAGCTTCAGCTCAACATCGCCGTCCGCTGTCGCGACATGTCCGATCACATCCTCTACCGTATAGGAGCCGGAAGCGATATCCTTGATTGTTCCCTTTACGCCCCAGGGGATCATGATCCGCTGCTCAACGACCGGTGTCTCCTGCACCGTGCCGATGATGTCGCCGGCTTCCACTTCGTCCCCCGCGGAAACGGAAGCTTTGAATTCCCATTTCTTCTCGCGGTCCAGCGCGGGAACCTCCACGCCGCGGCCCAGCAGGTTGCTGCCGGTGTTTTCCATGATCTTGTTCAGCGGACGCTGAATTCCGTCATAGATGGAGCTGATCAGGCCGGGGCCCAGTTCCACGGAAAGCGGCGCATCGGTGGATTCTACGGGTTCGCCGGGGCCGAGGCCCTGGGTCTCCTCGTAAACCTGGATGGATGCCTGATCTCCGTGCATCTCAATGATTTCTCCAATCAGGCGCTGGCTGCTGACACGCACCACGTCGTACATATTTGCGTCGCGCATGCCCTCCGCAATGACCAGCGGCCCTGCTACTTTCTTAATTCTTCCAGTGCTCATGTGAGCCTTTCACCATCCTCTCTGGCATCTCAGTCGGAATCTCCGAACAGAATATCACTTCCGACCGCCTGCTCCACGCTTGCCTTCACCTGCCGGATTCCTTCTCCCGTATTGCCCTTTACGCCGGGGATCAGGATAATCGCGGGTGTCAGCTTTGCCTCATATTTGCTGATCTCTTTCGGGATCTGCGCGGCCAGCTCCTCTGTGATATAGATGATGCCGTATCCGCTGTCTGCAATCTGGTGCAGTGTCCTGCCCGCTTCGGACGCATCAGCTACCGGAAACGTGGTCAGGCCGATGGCCGCAAAGCCATAGATACTGTCATAGTCTCCCATTACCGCAATCTTATACATACATTTTCCTTACCCTTTCCCGGATGGTCTCCTCGGAGAATCCGTTGGCCTTGGCGGTCAGAATGATCCGGGCCATCCGGATTTCATTCTCGCGGGCAAGATAAAAAGCGACGATCGGGCTCACGGAGACGGAATTCATACGCTGCGGGCGGATCGTCTCAATGAGACGGTTGTCACACCAGCGCTCAAACGCGGAGGGTGACTCCCGGATGGCTTCTACTGCCTCCCCGTATCCGTTCTCCTGCAGATATGTGTACAGGGCGTCCTCACCCCGGGCTGCCGCCTGCGCCATTCCCTCGGTGGAGAAGGCATCGCAGTCAGCCAGCGCTTCTTTCAGGAAGGCGTAGGTTTTTCCGGTTCTGGCGGAGCGTACCGCGATGCGGATATCCGAGACCGCCACCTGGGATGCCACGTACTGGCGCATCATGTCGTTTTTCATGCGCTTTCCTTCCGCAGACATCGCCTCCAGGCAGCCGCGGTCAACAATAACGTCGCACCGCTGCCCGTCCCCGGTATTCACCATCACTTCATACGCCTGCGCCGCGGTTCCCCGCATGTATTCCGGAAGCGCCGCATAGTCCTTTTCCCGGACAATGCGCATCATTTCTTCTCTGCCGTAGCGCTCCAGATCATAAAAGATCCGCTCATGGTTTCCGTCGGTACAGACTTCCTTGATCCCGGCCTTGAGGTTGTGAAACAGCTTCGGATAACCCAGCACGTCAAAGATTGCCGGATCAATCTTCAGCTCCTTCATCAGGGCCCAGTTCTTTTCTTCCTCCGCGGAAAGCATCGCCTCCGCGTTTTTGCTGCCATCCTGGCTGCCCCAGCCCCTGTCGGAAAGAAACGCGAGCGCGGAAGCTTCATCCTTCATCGCTGCCAGCTGGCTGATATCCGCGTCTGTCAGGAGCTTTTTTTCCTTTACCCGGATCCGCGCGACGGCAAACGCGTAACTGTTATCTCCCATCTGCGCTCTCCTCTACCAAAGTATGGAATTCACCAGGTCCCGAAGCGCGTCCTTCTTTTCCGCGAAAATTGAATCCAGCGTGCAGTTTTCCTCAATCCCGCCATAGGAGAGAATGAAACCGCTGCGAATTTTTGCAGGAACGGAAGAAATCTTCAGGCTTCCGCCCTTCGCCGCCGCGATCTTCTCGATCTTCGCGGCAAAATCCGCCGGGATCCGTTCCATGTCTTCCCTGTTGAAG
>CADBNG010000409.1 GCA_902795985.1 uncultured Lachnospiraceae bacterium | reverse complement strand
TCCGGATTCATAAACGGTTCGCCGTTGTTCGAGAGTTCCACGTCCCGTACGGAAGGATTCATTTCCAGCAGCTTTTTCACCTGCGCAGCCCGGATAAAACCGGCGCCCATGGCGCCGCCGCCGCTTAACCGCATATAGCACCCGACGCAGTCGAGCTGACAGAGCGTGGACGATTCGATCCGGATACTTGTCGGTGTATAAACAACCGGTTCCCACGCCTGAAGATACCGGACCAGCGCTTCCGATGCGCTGCAGATCCTTTCATCGTCTTTGTCCATATCCCGCTTGATCGGAAGGCCCGGCAGTGTGAAGCATTCTCCGGACGGGCAGTAGATGCCGGCAGCGCTTTCCCTCAAAGCCGGAAAAGAGAGCAGAATGGTCAATTCCTGCCAGCCGGGGGTGTTCATATAAAATGGTTCCGGCCGACAGGACTGCTCCGGCTGCTTTGCGGCAATTTTTTCCGGCGCTTTAATCTTTCCCGCGTTTTCCTCATAGTTTTTCAGAAGCAAAGAGATGTTTTCCGGGACAGCCGTTGTCGGATACTTCAGCGCGCCGTGCTGTTTCAGCGTTTCCCGTATCGAATCGGCAAACCGGACGCTGGCAATCACGATCCGGTCCGGACGGACCCTGTCGATTTCGCTGACGTTGTATACCGGGTACGAACGGAACCGACTCCCCGTATAGTCATAGGTGTGAAGAAAAACAATTTTCGATTTCCGGTGCGCGGCAAAACGTTCAATGAAGGAGAGCAGGCAGGCGCTTGTTTTGCCCTTGCCGTAGATTGCGATGACAGCGTCCTGATAAAGCAGCGGCAGCTCAGCCTGCAGGATGTTTTCAATTTCCCCGCAAAGACGGTCCGCCTCTGTGTTGTTTCCTTCGTGTAGCAGTGACCAATAGGTTTTCTCCAGGCGGGCGAGGTCTGCAGTCAGCTGTTCGGCAGACAGGGAATGAGCGGAAGGCGCGGGCGATACGCTCTCGTCGGGATGATGCTGTTTTAAGGTTTCGGGAACGCTGTGAATGTTCATGGGGGTAATTATAATTCGGAGCGAGAGAAGGTTCAAGGGGGATGTAGGGGAGCGAAGGGGACAGTCCCCAACGGCCCCGGAGGGGCCGAAAGGGACGGAGGAGGGAGCGAAGGGGACAGTCCCCTTTGGCTGATTTCCTGTTGCACAACGCTGGCGGGATGTGTAAAATTTTATTAGTTTTTCGGGAAGAAATCCCGGAAACGCAGCGGAACAACGAACCCGACAGGACATTTGGAAAAGCATGAAAAAGATCTCGGTCGTTATCCCCGTATACAATACAGAAAAATATCTTCCGGCCTGTCTGGACAGTGTGCTTTCCTGTCCGGAGGCGGAAATTGAAGTGATCTGCGTCGACGACGCGTCGACGGACCGTTGTCCGGAGATTCTGGAGGCGGCAGCGGGACGGGATTCCCGGGTACGGGTGATCCGCCTTACGGAAAACCGCCGGCAAGGGTATGCCCGCGGGCTGGGGCTCTCGGAAGCCGCGGGAGAGTATGTGGTTTTTCTGGACTCCGACGATGAACTGGCTCCCGGAGCGCTGGAAGCGCTTTACGGGACCGCAAAGCGGGAGACGCTGGACGGAATCTTTTTTGATTCTCAGGCGGTGTTTGAAACGGAGGAGCTGGCGCGCCGGGTTCTTGGTTATCCGGCCGCCCACACGGGGACATATCCCGATGAGGCCGTTTCCGGAGAGACATTGTTCCGGCAGTTTATCCGTCAGAATGACTGGCACGTTTATGTCCAGCGCCAGTTCTGGCGCCGGGAGCACCTCCTGACACCGGGGATTTCCTTTCCGGAAGGAATCTTCCATGACGATGAGCTTTTTTCCGTTCAGGCGATCCTTACGGCAGAGAGAGTGCGGGTTGTCCCGGAACGGTTTCTGATCCGGAACATCCGGGAGGGATCCATAACGGCGACAAAAACGCCGGTCCAGGATACGGTTTCCTATTTTACGGTCTATTGCCGCATGCAGGACTGGCTGGCAGAACGGCCGGCCCCGGCGGAAGCAGAGGTCAACGCCGCCCACATCTATGAACTGGCGCTGCGTTATTACCGGATGATGGACGAAGAGGAACGACGGACCAATTATCTTGCAGGAACGGATCTGGAAAAAGAGTATGGCTTTTTTATCCGGGAGTGCCGTTCGAAGACAGTCTGGTCGGAGAGCATGAAAAAGACCTTTGAACCGCTCGGCGGCAGCCGGTCCGTGGTGATTTACGGAGCGGGAAAAATCGCCCGCACCGTCTTCGGCCGGATGGCAGCTGCCGGGATCCATACCGAAAAATTTATGGTGACTTCCATGGAAAAGAATCCGGAAATTCTTTTTGGCCGGCCGGTCATTCCGGCGGCGGAGTATGAGCCGCGGGAGGGGGAGACCGTCGTTGTCGCTATGGCAGAGAAAAGCGCCCGGGCAGTGTCGGAAGAGCTTTCCCGCCGCGGGATCCTTCATTATTGCTGTGATGGAAGCACGCTGAAAGGACCGTTTTCGGCGAGTGAGGAAAATAATAAATGATAAAAGTATCGATCATTATACCGGTCTACGGGGTGGAGCCTTATCTGAGAGACTGTCTGGACAGCGTGGCGGCCCAGACGCTCCCCGAAATCGAGGTCCTCTGTATTGACGATGCCTCCCCGGACGGCTGCCCTTTGATTCTGGACGAATACGCACGGAAAGACCCGCGCTTTTCTGTTTTTCATCTCGAAAAAAACCGCCGGCAGGGATACGGACGCAACCTGGGGTTGTCAAAGGCGCAGGGAAAATATGTTTATTTCCTGGATTCCGATGACCGGATTGCGCCGGACGCCATGGCAATTCTTTACCGGACGGCCGAAGAAGAGGATCTGGAGGGCATTTTTTTTGATTCCGAACCTTTGTTTGAATCGGAGGAGCTCCGGAAGCGGTTCGCCGGAACAGGCGCAATGCGGCGTACGGGCGTTTATCCGGACGGCAGCACCGACGGACAGACCCTCGCTGCGGCTTTTCTGGAGCAGCAGGAGTGGAGCGTGCTGGTTCAGCGCCAGTTCTGGCGCCGGGAGTATCTTCAGGAAAACGGAATCTGTTTTCCGGAGGACGCGGAGCATGAGGACCAGTTTTTCTCGATCGCGTCCGTTCTCGCGGCTTCCCGCGTCCGGTATCTGCCGCTGCCGCTGTTTATCCGCCGCTACCGGGATAATTCGGTCGTGACGTCCGATCCCGCGCCCAAAAATTTCCACGGTTACCTGGTTAATGCCTGGATGCTCCTTTCCTTTCTCCGGAAAAAAGGCATCGGCGGAGAGCCGGCCGAAACGTTTGTCCGCGGGCTTTTCCGTAATATGAAGCGGCTCTACCCGGTTTTTCAGAAAGAAGAGGATCCCTTCTCCTGGTTCGCCGGACACGGCCTGGAGGACGTTTATTCCTTCTATAAATACACGGCCGGCAACGATGAATGGGAAAGGGAGTGCGACCGGAAGCGGTTTGCCCCTCTGACGGAATACTCATCGATTCAGATCTACGGCGCCGGCCGGGTCGGACAGAGCGTTTTCCGGCGGCTTCGCGCCATCGGCATCGAGCCGGAAGGCTTCCTGGTGACGGACCGCGAAGGCAATCCGGAAGAACTCTTCCATAAACCGGTGCTTCCCCTTTCGGAATATGTTCCGCGGACAGGGGAAGCTGTCCTGGTAGCCATGGCTGCTGAACGGCACCGGGAAGTGTCGGAATTGCTGCTGCAAAAACATATCCCCCATTTCCTGTATGCGCGGGACCGGATGACCGGCCCG
>CADBNG010000408.1 GCA_902795985.1 uncultured Lachnospiraceae bacterium | reverse complement strand
TTTTAACGGAGGATCTGGTGCTGCATTAAAGAACTCTTTATGAAGTCCGGCCGCCAGGCGAGGCTTTTAACAGAGGATCTGGTACTGCTTAAAAAACCTTTATCCTGCAGCTTTAATCCTGTAACGCGCAAATGAAAAAAGGAGCCGGGGGAATTCCCTGGCTCCTTTCATAAAACGGTTCCTTAAAAATCAGTCCAGCTTAAAGCCCTTCAGCAGGTCGCCCATGCTCTGCACGAACGGCTCGGCTTTGGGGATCTTCACATGTCTGGGCTCGTCATCCTCGGCGGCAGCGTCCGCGCCGGGAAGAAGCGCCTTGATGGAAAGGCTGAGACGGCCGTTTTCCACCTTCAGGACCTTGACCTTAACCGTTTCGCCTTCCTTTAATACAACGGAAGGATCCTTGATCCGTTTGGGAGAGATCTGAGAAACGTGAACCAGACCGGTGATGTCGTCGTCAATCTTGATGAACGCACCGTACGGCTTAATGGAATCTACGGTCCCCTCCAGGATGCTTCCGGCTTCAATGGCGTTCAGGCGGGCGGCGGCTTCTTCAGCAGCAGCGACGCGAAGAACGGCTTTGGCGGAAAGGATGATGCGCTTTTTCTCTTCATCGCATTCGATGACTTTGACCTGCATCTCTTTTCCGGCATACTCGTCCAGATCATCTACGTGGTGCAGGGCCAGCTGAGAAGCGGGGATGAAAGCTCTGTGGCCTTCGACCTGAGCGGTAACGCCGCCCTTGACAGCGGGGCTGTCGGTGGTCACGGTAAAAATTTCGCCCTCTTCCTTAGCTTTTTTCATTTTTTCCCAGATGTTGTCTTCGTCCTTGAAGGTTTCAAAGGAAGAATCAACGGCTTCTGAGAGCTGTTCCATGGTCATTGTTTCGTCAGACATTTCGCTACTCCTCTTTAAAGATATAAACATTTTTTCTATTATAACACCATTGTCCCATAAAATAAAAGAAAAAAATAACAGAGTGTAATATTGGGGCTTTAGTACGGTAAAACAGTGCTGTCTTGAATTATTTTTGCAGGATTTGCAATTAGTTCTTGCAAAATGGTGATGCAGATGGTATACTTTGCGGGAATTTTTGAATTATAGGAGGGCGCAATATGTCATATGTAGATGAAGTACTGGCTAAAGTGATCGAACAGAACCCCGCGGAGCCCGAATTTATTCAGGCCGTCAAGGAAGTTATGGCTACCATCCGGCCGGTCGTTGAAGCGAACGAAGAGAAGTACAGAAGCCTTGCGATTCTGGAAAGACTGACGAATCCGGACCGAGCGATCCGCTTCCGTGTATCCTGGGTGGATGATAACGGCCAGGTGCAGGTCAATAACGGATACCGCGTACAGTTCAACAATGCGATCGGCCCGTACAAAGGCGGCCTTCGTTTCCATCCGTCCGTAACCATGGGAACCATCAAGTTCCTCGGTTTCGAACAGATCTTCAAGAACTCCCTGACCACGCTGCCCATCGGCGGTGCCAAGGGCGGTTCCGATTTCGATCCCAAGGGAAAATCCGAAAGAGAAGTTATGGCGTTCTGCCAGAGCTTCATGAATGAACTTTACAAATATGTCGGCGCGGACGTGGACGTTCCCGCGGGCGACATCGGTGTCGGCGGACGTGAAGTCGGCTACCTGTTCGGACAGTTCAAGCGCCTGAAGGGCACCTATGAAGGCATGATCACCGGCAAGGGCCTGACCTACGGCGGATCCCTCGTCCGTACCCAGGCGACCGGCTATGGACTTCTGTACTTCGTACAGGAGCTTCTGAAATGCAACGGCATCGATCTTGCCGGCAAGACCTGCCTGGTTTCCGGTTCCGGAAACGTTGCGACTTACGCAATGGAAAAGGCTACGCAGCTCGGCGCGAAGGTCCTGACCTGCTCCGATTCCAACGGCTGGGTTTATGATCCGGACGGCATCGACGTGGAAGCCATCAAGGAGATCAAGGAAGTCAACCGCGCAAGACTTACCGAATACAAGAAGTATCGTCCGAACTCCGAATATCATGAG
>CADBNG010000407.1 GCA_902795985.1 uncultured Lachnospiraceae bacterium | reverse complement strand
GCCCGAATGAACTGGTCTTTCAGATCAAAGGGTACGGTACAGTCATAAATGGTCTTGCAGGCAATACCGATCTCCCGGATCGACGTGGAATACTCGGGCCGGCTGGAGGGATCCAGCGGATGCATCCGGACTCCCGGGATTGTAATGATGTCCCGGTCTCCCTGGAAACGGGTATTCATCGCCCATAACACGTCGTCCGTATCGAAAATATCCACATCTTCATCCACCAGAATAACGTGCTTCAGCTCCGGGAAAGCGGTGAACGCCAGCAGAGCCGCCTGCCGCTGCTTGCCTTCGTCTGTGTAGACGGTCTTTTTACACTGCAGAATCGCCATATACTTTCCGCCGCCGCTTCGATGAGCATAGCAGTTCAGGACCTTTCCGGGCATGGCCTTTTCCACCATTCCGAGGATACTGGCTTCTGTGGGAATTCCCACCATGTTGACATGCTCTTCACTGGGTCCGATGCAGGTCTGCATGATCGGGTTTTTGCGGTGGGTAACCGCTTTGACTTTCAGCCGCCAGCAGACATTGCAGGCCGCTCCCTGATAACCCGGGAACTCCGGCATCGCGTATCCGGTATGGGTGTTCTGGTCCTCTATCACATGCCCGCTGTTCGGAAGCACTTCTCCTTCGATAATGTATTCCGAGTTGGCAATGGCATTTTCATTTACGGTCAGACATTTCGTCAGTTTGACCGGTTCTCCGCGCAGCGCGCCCGCAATGGAAAGCTCGTTGAATCCAAGGGGTGTGGTGGGCGGTTCAAAACAGCTGGTAACAGGGATGGCCGGGTCCACCCCGATGGATACGGAGATCGGAAGCGGCTGGTTCAGCTCCGAAGCGCGAAGGGCCATGGTCCCGATGTGACGGGCTCCGGGGATGAAATAAATGGACAGCTCGTCCTTTGACTGGATGCACAGCCGGTGAATGGTCACGTCCGAAAGTCCGGTGTCCGGATGGGTGGCATAGCACATGCCCATCGTAATATAGGGACCGGCATCCACAGCGGTATTCGTCGGCGCGGGGAGCAGTTTGAACAGGTCGAAATCCGGGTCATCGGCATAATGGACCACTTCCTGCCCCGGCGCCGGTTCCGATGAAAGCTCCGGCATAATCGGATTCGCCGCGCAGCGCTGGAGAAGAAAGCCCAGATCCTCTTTTTTCGTGCCGAACATCTTTGCCATATTTTCCCTGTTGGAGAACACCCCGATCACAACGCTCGCGTCCGGATGTCCTTTCACATTATGGAACCACATTGTCGGGCCATTGGTATGCGTGGGCCGTTTTACGGTTCCGCCCGCTCCCACGTAGCGGTAGACTCCGGCCAGTTCGGCATGCGGATCCACTTCCACATCCGTTTCCACCAGCTGTCCCGGCAGTTCCTTTAAAAGCGCAAGCGCAGAACGAAGATCATTGATTTTTTCCATTATCATACTCCTTCCGGTCTGATTGAAAAATGGCGACAGGAAAGCGTCCCGGTGTCGCCAGATAAAGACGCGGCGACGCTGCCTGGGTTCATTATAACATACATATTTTCTGTTACAAAAGAGTTTTGGAGTTAATGTTCGAACTTCTCAGTTTTCTTAACCATCCGGCCGTCGCCGTCCGCAGATCCGCCGGCATGAGAAAAAGAACCGTTCCTAACGGACTTCCTCCTCCGGGTCTTTGTCCACATTGAACTGCATGACCTGGTGCTTCGTCCATTTTCCGCTGCGGAAGCGGTGGATATTGCAGATGGAGCGCACCGCCCAGTCCGCTTCATAGCCGATCCAGATTCCGAACAGGCCGAGGTTGAAGTACCGGCAGAGAAGTGTGCTTAAAGCCACACGGGCAATCCACATGGACAGGGTGGAGGTGACCATGCTGTAGCCTCCGTCTCCCGCGGCTCTCATTCCGTTGTTCGGAATAAAGCCGTTCGGCCAGAGGAAAGGCTTCAGGATCGAGATCATCAGCATGACCTGGGCGGTTAGCTGGGCAGCGCCTTCCGAAAGTCCCGCAAGACGGGCAATGGGAAGGGTCAGGGCAAAAACCGCCCACCCCAGAAGGAATACGATCACCGCGCCCCATTTGGTAAAAGAGCGGATGTAGTATCTGGCATCGTCCAGACGGCCGGCCCCGATGCAGGTTCCGACGATGGTCATCAGGCCGATATACATGCCCATGGGAGGCATGGAACTGATCAGTTCCAGTGAAACGACGATGGCATTCGATGCGATCGCTGTCGTTCCCAGCGTGGAAACCGTGCTTTGGACCACCAGTTTTCCGAACTGGAACATGGAATTCTCAATTCCCGTGGGAATCCCGATTTTCAGGACCCAGAGAATCGTTTTAAAGCGCGGACGCAGGCTCGTGTATTTTCCGATGCGGATTTTAAGTCCCGGCCTTCTCATGACGCAGAGCATGATCACGGCGCTGACAAAAACTGAAAACGTGGTGGAAATCGCCGCTCCCGCGACGCCGAGCTTTACTACGAAAAGAAGGATGGCGTTGCCGATGATGTTCAGGATATTGGAGCCGGCGGATACCAGCATCGGAAGCCTGGAATTTCCCGTCGCGCGGTAAATCGCCGAACATGAGGAAAACAGGGCCATCGGCGGATAGGACAGGGCCGTAATCAGGAAATAGATTCTCGAAGATTCCATGACGTCCGCTTCGACCCGGCCGAAAATCAGCGAAAGAAGTCCGTTCCGGAAAAGGATGCACACGGCCATGATGCCCAGTGACATGAACAGGGCGCAGATCAGAACCTGCCCCGCGGCCTCGTCCGCCCTTTTCTGGTCCCTGCAGCCCAGATACTGGCTGCAGAGGATCACTCCGCCGGTTGCGACGGACTGAAGCATAAAAATCACAAGCTTGTTGATGGAGTCCACACAGGAAACCGCGGATACCGCCGTTTCCCCCACATTGGAGACCATCAGGGTATCCACGATTCCCATCAGAGACAGCATCACCTGCTCGATGATCAGCGGAATAATCAGTTTTTTGAGGGCTGCCCTGGAGTACAGTCTCTCAGGACTTCCCTGTTGATTGTTTCGAAATTTAAACATTATACTATTTTTCTGGCCCAGAAATCACTGCGCAGCATGAAAAGGCCGATCACCATCTTGATCACCGCGCTGAACATGACGAATGCGTAAACCGTCAGCAGCGGCAGCGAGCTGAACCGGGACAGGAAGAAAGCCAGCGCCACGGGGACGCACCATTGATAGACGCTGTCGAACAGGAAGGTGATTCCCGTCCTGCCTCCGGAGCGGATGGTAAAATAGATGACATGCACGACGGCCTCGATCGGAAGCACGAGTCCGTCGACGACCATCAGCCGTGAGGCCAGCCCCCGGACGGAATCTCCCACGTTGAAGAGCAGCGGAATGTAAGGCGAACAGGAGATCAGGATCACGCTGAGGACGATGTTCATGACCAGATCCATAAAGATCAGCTTCGCATCGATCTCGCGTGCTTCCTTGATTTCTCCCATCCCGAGGTGCTGCCCGACAATGATCTGGACCGCACTGCCCATCGCGACCATGACGATCATGAAAAGGCTCCAGACGGTATTGACGATGGAGGTCGCCGCCACGGCTTCCAGCCCGTAGAGAGAGAAGCTCTGGGAAGTCGCCGTAATACCAAAGGCCCAGAGGAATTCATTCGCAAACAGGGGCGTACCGGTCCTGAGGATCTTTTTTGTCAGATCGGCCGGGACACGCAGGGAACGGTAAGCTCCCTTCATGAACGGATACTTCTCCGGATTGCGGTGGGTGTACACGACCAGGATCGTCAATTCCACATAGCGGGATATCGTCGTGGCCACAGCAGCGCCGAAAACGCCCCATTTCGGGAAGCCCAGATGGCCGTAGATCAGCAGCCAGTTCAGGCAGAGGTTCGTTAAAATGCCGGTCACGCTCGCCGCCATCGGCCAGACCGTCTGCCCGGTCTCGCGAAGCGTTCCGGCGTAGCTCTGGCTGAGCACGAACGGAATGAACCCGATCAGCATGACCCTCATGTACTGTCCGGCGCTCGCCGCCGTCAGCGCCAGATCTCCTCCGCCGCTTTCCCCGGTCAGGAACAGCTGGATGAAGTAATCTCCTGCTGTCAGAAGGATAATGAAAGTGGCGGCGATGATCGCGAGGGAGAATACGAACTTGGCCCGGAAGGAATACCTCATTCCTTCCATATCGCCGTTCCCGTAAAACTGCGCGCCGAAAATCGCGACAGCACTAAGGCCTCCGAACACAGCCAGCTGGCAGTTGAAATAG
>CADBNG010000406.1 GCA_902795985.1 uncultured Lachnospiraceae bacterium | reverse complement strand
GCTCTTTCCGTACCGTTCCGCGGACGCCAGCAGTTCCTCCTTCGTGATCCAGCGATTGATGAAGGCGATCTCTTCCGGCGCGGAGATCACGACGCTCTGCCGCTTCTGGATCATCCGCACAAAGTCCGCGGCCTCCACCAGGCTGTCCATGGTCCCGGTGTCCAGCCAGGCAAACCCGCGGCCCAGCCGCTGCACGTCCAGCAGGTTCCGCTTCAGGTACATATCGTTCAGGGTGGTGATCTCCAGTTCTCCCCGGGCGGAAGGCTTCACCTCATGCGCCAGGGCGGAAACCCCCTTCGGGTAGAAATACAGCCCCGTGATGCAGTAATGGCTCTTCGGGTTCTTCGGCTTTTCCTCCACGGAGAGGACCTTCCCGTCCGCGTCAAACTCCACGATGCCGAACCGTTCCGGATCGTTCACATAGTAGCCGAAGATCGTGGCCCGTCCGCCCTCCGCGTCCTCCGCGGCGGCCTTCAGCACCTTCCGGAACCCGTTGCCGTAGAAGATGTTGTCGCCCAGCACCATGGCGCAGGCGTCGTCCCCGATAAACTCCTCGCCCAGCAGGAACGCCTGGGCAAGCCCGTCTGGAGAAGGCTGAACCTTGTACTGCAGCGAAAGCCCGAACTGGCTCCCGTCCCCCAGCAGGTCTTCAAACCGCGGGGTATCCACCGGCGTGGAGATGATCAGGATATCCCGGATCCCCGCCAGCATCAGCGTGCTCAGGGGATAATAGATCATCGGCTTGTCGTATACCGGCAGCAGCTGTTTGGAAGTCACCATCGTCAGCGGATACAGCCTGGTGCCCGCCCCGCCGGCCAGAATAATGCCTTTCATGTTTTTATCCTCCTGAATTTATGTTCAAAACCTTATTTGTTATTATACCATAATACATGGGAATAAAAAAGACGGCAGCTCGCTTTATGGCTTCAGCGTGCGAAAGCAAAAAGGGTATAAAAAAACGCGGTTCCCCGCGTTTTGATTCCCCGGCGTATGTTACTCTTTTTCAGTTCCGGTTTCCGCCGCCGGAGTCCTGCGTTTCCTTGACCTGATCAGTTTAACCACGTAATCGGTCCCGTGCATCAGGATCACAGATCCGATCACAGTAGCGACCGAAGCAACAACGAACAGAGCAGGGGTCATCTTCAGCTGGCCGGCTTCTATATTGTTCTCAAGGATATATTTGACAAATCCGTGAAACAAAAAGATAGGCAATGCACACTTGCCAAGGTACCCGCTGACTTTTGTGGCCGGAATATTATAAGAAATATCAGACAAAGAGAGCACAACACCCAGGCAGCAGAACAGAAGCGCATGAATGGAATAGTCAACTTTAAACTGCGTACTGAACGCATATAAAAACACCAGCAGGAAACTGCCCCATTTTACTGCTGTAAACATCAGCTTCAGCAGCTTTGAATAATTATTTTCCCTGTTTCGGATCCAGTCGATCAACGAGAACGCCGCAGCGCCCATTGCCATTTCCGCAATCGCCCGGACCAGTCCATGATAGGTAAAACCGGCCCAATCGTACCACGTATAGATAATCGTCTTATCTCCCGCGTACAGCCATCCCAGCGTAAACAACGTGAGGAGCGGGAAAATGATCTTTGTCGATACGTCAAAATTGCGAAGCATGATGGGAAACAGGATAAATGACGCAATCAGCAACCCGGACAGAAACCAGGTATTCGGTACGTACAGGCTCAGGTAATTGCTGTTCAGTCCAAGTACTGTCAGCGTAAAAGTCGGGATACTCTTTACAAGGCCCTTCGCGAGGCCAAAAACGCCAATCCCTTCAGAAATCGACTTGAAAAACACCGCAGATAAAACGACCGCGACAAGATAATACGCATAAAAAGACCTGCATTTATAAATGATATACTTCCATGTTGCATTTCCAATACTGTCCGGTTTTCCACTGTCCACTATTTTTTTCGCATGCCTGGCCATAAAGACGCCGGCCACAACAAAGAAGAATTCAACTGCGATATTGCCATGAACAGCGATCTTTTTCGGCAGCATTGTTCCGAAATGATGCAGCAGGACAGTAATGGAAAACAAAAAGCGAAGGAGATCGATCTCTCCGTTCCTTGTCTTTCCGCCATAATTCTTCGCGATGACGTTTTCTCCCATGATTCAGATACCTCTTCGATCAGATTATTGATATATATTACTGCAGTTCCCGGATCTTCTCCATCGCCGCCGCGATCACCTGGTCCATGTCGTAATACTTATACTCGCCCAGCCGGCCGCCGAAAACAACCTTCTGTTCCTGATCCGCCAGTTTCCTGTATTCCGCATACAGTTTTCCGTTCTTCTCATCGTTCACCGGATAATAGGGCTCGTCCCCCGGTTTCCACTCGGAACTGTACTCCCGGCTGATCACGGTCTTCGGCAGGTCATTTCCGTTCTCATCCTTGCCGAACTCGAACCATTTGTGCTCGATGATCCGGGTATAGGGCGTCTCGGCATCGGTGTAATTGATGACGGCATTGCCCTGGAAGTTCGGCATGTCCAGCACT
>CADBNG010000405.1 GCA_902795985.1 uncultured Lachnospiraceae bacterium | reverse complement strand
GATATCATATCCGCCGCCGCAGCGTTTCTGCACCTCCGGGTCGTCGATAATGTTTCCGATCAGCATTGTGAAGCTCTCGTCCGGAACTCCGTTGGCGCGTTTGTTCTGGTCCACCGCCTCAATCGTGCAGGGATCCAGGTCCGTTCCCAGAGCGGAAGCGGCGCCGAGCTTTACCGCGACGATGCTTAAGATCCCGCTGCCGGTGCCTACGTCCAGCAGGCGGTCGCCGGGACGCACGTATTCCTTCAGCTGCTTCACGCACAGCTGGGTCGTTTCGTGCAGGCCGGTGCCGAAAGCCGTGCCGGGATCGATATGCAGCACCATTTCATCCGTCGGAAGGGGCTCTTCATTTTCCCAGGAAGGGACGATAAAAATGTTCCCGATACGGAAACTGTGGAAAAATTCCTTCCAGTTGTTGATCCAGTCCTTGTCTTCCGTTTCGGAAACGGTAATCCTGCATTCCCCGATATCCATAAAGGAACGGAGCTGGTCCAGCTCTTCTCTCACCCGGGCCAGGACCGCTTCCTGGTCCGCATCCGGCTCCAGATAAAAATTCAGCGTTGCCGTTCCGTCATTTTCCGGAATCTCCGGGCCGATGTCCACAAACATCCCCTTCAGTTCCTCTTCGGTCAGCGGCACGCTGTCCTCGATCTCAACGCCTTCCACTCCGGCGTCCGCCAGAGCCGAGATCACAATATCCTCGGCTTCGGCGAGCGTTTTCAGGCTGTATTTCATCCATTTCATAATCTTCTCTTTTTCTTTCCCTTCTCTGCGGTGTCCCTTATATTGCCGCAGGCTTCATCGAATTCCCGCAGCTTCTCCTTGGCTTTGCTGCTCAGGTTCGTGGGCACCTTTACGATCAGATCGACGTACATATTGCCCTTGATCGCGGCATTCCGGGTGGAGGGCACGCCTTTGCCGCGCAGCCGGATCCGGGTGTTGGTCTGGGTGCCGGGTTTGACATTGTAGATCACGTCGCCGTGCACGGTGGGAATGACGATATCGCCGCCCAGTGCTGCCTCCGCGTAGGAGATGTACTGGGTCGCGTAAATATCCATATCGTTCCGGATAAAATGCTCGTCCTGATAAACCACGACTTCCACGAGCAGGTCGCCCCGTTCACCGCCGTTGCGGCCGGGCTCTCCTTTGCCCTTGATCCGGACCATCTGGCCGTTGTCGATACCGGCCGGGATGTCCACTTCGATCCGGGTTTTTTTGCTGATATATCCGGTTCCCCGGCAGTCGCGGCATTTATCCCGGATAACCTGGCCCCTGCCCTGACATTCCGGACAGGCCGTCGTCTGCTGCATGGTCCCGAACATCGTCTGACGGGTAATGGTCACCTGTCCCCGTCCGCCGCACTTGGTGCAGGTTTCCGGAGAGGTCCCGGGTTTTGCGCCGTTTCCGCCGCAGGTCGGGCAGGTATCCTTCAGGTTCAGTTCCAGTTCTTTTTTCACGCCGGAGATGGACTCGGCAAAGGTGATATGAACCCGGGCGCGCAGATTCGCTCCCCGGTTATTTCCCCGCGAGCCGCCCGAATACCGGGAGCCGCCGCCGAAAAGATCCCCGAAAATGTCACCGAAATCAAAGCCGCCCATTCCGCCGCCGCCGAAAATATCGCCGAAATCAAAGCCGGAGAAATCAAAACCGCCGGCTCCGCCCGTGCCGTCAAAGGCGGCGTGGCCGAACTGGTCATACTTCTGACGTTTTTCGGGATCCGAAAGGATGGCATACGCTTCCGTTGCCTCCTTGAATTTCGCCTCCGCGTCCTTATCACCCGGATTGGTGTCCGGATGGTATTGCTTTGCCAGCTTTCGGTATGCTTTTTTCAGATCGCTCTCCGTCGCGTCCTTCGCGACGCCCAGCACTTCATAATAATCTCTTTTCTCTGCCATGTCGGTTTGCTTTTCCCCTAACAAGTACTTTTGCTGCAGAGCCGCATGTCCCGAAAAGGACACGCGGCAGTGCAGCTTTGAGTGTTGAAAATGCTATTCAGCGCATTTTTGATTTTTAAACGGGAACCGGTTTCCCTTTTGTGTCATTTTCCGGCACAAAGTGCCTGTCCCCTTTGTATTATACTTCCTTGAAGTCCGCGTCGACGACATCATCGTCACCGCCGTTGTTTCCGGAGCCGGCCTGGCTGTAGGAAGCATCCTGGGCGCCGGCGGCGCCGCCCTGGTTCATGTTCTCGTACATCTTGGAGAACAGGGTCTGGGCACTGTTCATCAGCTTCTCACGGCCGGACTTCAGCTGGTCGATCTGGGCGTCGGTGATGTTGTCAAGCTGCGTCTGCTCGATTACCGCCTTTAAGGAATCCAGATCTGCCTGTACGGCGGCCTTTTCGGAATCGGCCAGTTTGTCGCCGGCTTCCTTCAGGGCCTGCTCGATCTGGAAGACCGCTGCGTCGGCGTCGTTGCGGGCGTCCACGCCTTCTTTGCGCTTCTTGTCCTGCGCCTCGAACTCGGCCGCTTCCCTGATGGCCTTTTCGATATCGGAATCGGACATGTTGGATCCGGCGGTGATGGTGATATGCTGCTCCTTGCCGGTTCCCAGATCCTTCGCGGAAACGTTCACGCTGCCGTTGGCGTCGATATCAAACGTAACCTCGATCTGCGGTACGCCTCTTCTTGCGGGCGGGATGCCGTCCAGACGGAACTGTCCGAGGGACTTGTTGTCCCGGGCAAACTGACGCTCGCCCTGTACGACGTTGATGTCCACCGCCGTCTGATTGTCCGCGGCCGTCGAGAAAATCTGGCTCTTCTTGGTCGGGATCGTGGTGTTCCGCTCGATCAGGTGGGTCGCTACGCCGCCCAGCGTCTCGATGGAAAGGGTCAGCGGGGTGACATCCAGAAGAAGGATATCGCCTGCGCCGGAATCGCCGGCCAGCTTGCCGCCCTGGATGGAAGCTCCGAGAGCTACGCACTCATCCGGGTTAAGTGATTTGTTCGG
>CADBNG010000404.1 GCA_902795985.1 uncultured Lachnospiraceae bacterium | reverse complement strand
TTAACCAGGCTGCCGCATAAACGCGGCAGCTTTTTTACGGGGAGAAAAAGGGGCGGGATGTTGATAATTATTAATAACCGGGCAACCCAGCAGACGATCTGCCTGTTACGTGCGGTGAGGGACGGAGCAGGTGACGGTGGAAGAAGAGTTTGTTATAATACATACGTTAACAACCGGACGTTACCGGCCGGTATATGCGGCAGATTTGAGAAAAAAGAAGCGGAGATAATAATGGACAGGGTAATCAGTATATTTGGAAATATAGTGGTTTTTGCTCTTGCGGCGGGAGCGCTGATCATTGTGATCGAGCTGATCTGGTACCGGATCAGGGGCCGGAAGAAGGGGCTGAAAGAGAAAAAGCAGGTGGCGCTGATTACCGGCGCGTCCAGCGGCCTTGGCAGGGCGCTGGCGGTCCGTCTGGACCGGGTTCTTCCGGAAGAGTATGAGTTCTGGCTGGTGGCCAGACGAAAAGAACGGCTGGAGGAGCTGGCAGGGCTGCTTGCGCATCCCGTTCGCGCTCTGGCCCTCGATCTGACGGAGCCTTCCTCGGCCGGAGCTGTTGCGGAACTCCTGAAGGAGGAAAATGCCGGGGTTGGTTATCTTATAAACTGTGCCGGACTTGGAAAAATCGGAAGAATCCGGGAAATGCCGGCAAAAGAGCAGGACGGAATGATTGAGCTGAACTGCCGGGCGGCGGTGGATATCACAGACGCCTGTCTGCCGTTTATGGCCGCGGGCAGCCATATCGTGAACATCTGTTCGACTGCCGGTTTCCAGCCGTTCCAGAGCCTGAACATTTACGCGGCGTCCAAGGCCTTTTTCCTCCGTTATACCCGTGCTCTGCGTATGGAGCTGCTTTCTGCCGGTATTATCGTTACCGCTGTCTGTCCGTACTGGATTAAGGACACGGAATTCATCGGGATCGCCGGACCGGAAAAGAAACAGGATATCCGTAATTTCCCGCTTTCTTCCAAAGTTTCTTCCGTTGCGTCCCTTTCGCTGCTGGGCGCCCGCATCGGCCTTCCGGTCGTAACTCCCGGAATTGTCTGCACCTTCCACCGCCTGTTTTCCAAGCTGTTCCCGGACACGGTCCTTGGCTACATCTGGGAAGGCCTGCGCCGGATCTGATTGGACACAGGGACGTTTCCCTTGTCCAAAAAACCGGACACAGGGACACATCATTTACCCATAATCCCCGGATTCGGTTAATGGACAAAGAGACGCTTTATTTGTCAATAAACCCCGGATTCCATTGAAAACACAAAAAAACTCCTGCGTAAGGCATTGCTTGTTACGCAGCGTCATGTTGTAAACTCCATGGCGTAAGGAGGTGAAAGCTGTGTCAAAATACACTACGGGAGAACTCGCAAAGCTTTGCGGCGTTACCGTTCGTACGGTTCAGTACTATGATACCAGAGGCATTCTGATTCCCAGTGAACTTTCCGAAGGCGGCAGACGGCTCTATTCGGAAGAGGACCTGAGGCGCATGAAGATCATCTGCTTCCTGCGCGAACTGGATCTTCCCATCGATGCAATTTCTCAGATTCTCAGGGAAGAACATCCCGAGAAGGTGATCCTGCTTCTGATCGAACAGCAGCAAACCGTTCTTTCCGATGAAATCGCCGGGAAGCAGGAAAAGCTGGAAAAGCTTCGTGAACTGAAAAGCGGTCTGAAAAACAGAGCGGATTTCTCTCTCGAAACCATCGGTGACATAGCTGTTATTATGGAGAGCAGGAAAAAACTCAGGAAGATGCGTACGGCGATGATCCTGGCAGGGATCCCGGTTGGCGTGCTGCAATGGTTTTCCATTATATTCTGGATTGTGAAGGGCATATGGCAGCCTTTTATCGTCTGGATCCTTATTGCCATTCCGTTTGGCGTCATAGCAAGCAGATATTATTATAGAAATGTTGATTATATCTGCCCGGAATGTCATGAGGTATTCAAACCGACGAAGAAAGAAGCCTTTTTTTCAAGGCATACTCCCGCAACCCGTAAGCTGACATGCACGGAATGCGGGCACGAAGGTTTTTGTGTGGAGATCTGGGGAGGTGACAGAAAATGACAGCGCTTGAGAACATTATCATTGGAAAAAACAGTATTCCGTCTCTGTTCATTACGGTCATTCTGATGATCGTGATTCCGGTCGCCGCCTTTGTCTTCTGGCGCAGGAAACATAAGCCGCAGACCCGGATCAGCTGGCTCATTGCCGGCGCTGCAGGTTTTCTTGTTTCCGTCCGTGTGCTGGAGCTGGGTGTGCATTATTTCTGTATCGTTACGGATAATCCCGTTTCCCGGTTCATCAACGGGAACACTGTTCTGTTCGTTGTGTACGGCATCGTCATGGCGGGTGTTTTTGAAGAGTGCGGACGGTATATCATTTTTAAGTTCATCCTGAAAAAGAACCGCACCCCTGAAAACGCGGTTCTGTACGGTATCGGGCACGGGGGGATTGAGATATGGGCTGTCCTCCTTCCTGTGATGATCACCTATCTTGTCCTGGCGGCCCTGTTCTCATCGGGCAACATGGAAAACGCGCTCAGCACATTGAAAATCACGGAGGAAACGGCTGCGGCGGTACTTCCGTCGGTTCAGGCAGCCGCAGCGTTTGATTACACAATGATGGCAATGAACGTCATCGAGCGCCTGTTCGCGTTGTTCCTGCATATCGGGCTCTCAGTCATCGTATATTACGGTGTCGTAAAGGGAAAAAAGGCCTGCCTGTTGGAAGCAATCCTCCTGCATATGCTGGCGGATGCATTTCCGGCACTGTACCAGAGGGGCATCGTACCGTTATGGGTCGTTGAAGTATGGGCAGCCGTATGGAGCGGCATAATTGTCTTTATTGCCGTGAAACTTTACAGGAAAATGAAAGAGTCATCTCTGAGCGAAACCGCGGTATAAAATCCCCTGGCTTTTCAGATTCAGATTCTAGACGGTTTTTTCAGCGGTATTGCGGGATCGGAGGGCCGACAGTGCCAGAACGATGGTTGCGGCGGACAATATCGCCACCAGAAGGAAAGCTACCCGGTAGCTGCCCGTAATGTCGTAAATCGCTCCGGCGATGACCGGTCCGATGCCGGCGCCGAGCGTAAAGAAAACGTTGACGTAGCCCACGACGACAGGGTAACGCTTCGCGCCGAAAGTCTCCGAAACAATCGCCGGAAGAAGAACCATGCCGAACATGTTTCCGGGGCCCAACATCAGGAACGCGGCAATGGCGATGGACAGGCTGCGTGTAAAGAACAAAAGCAGGCCGGCCAGAACCAGCAGGCCGCCGGTGTACAATACCGCCGTTTTGGGGCTGAACTTCCGGAAAACGGCTCCGGTTACAGGCTTAAAGCAGGCGCCGAGGATACTGTATGCCGAAAGAATCGTCGCCGCCGAGGTGGCGATCATTCCGAAATCGACTTCCAGCATCGGGACGATGCTCTGCATGATGATCATGGTATAGGAACAGCCGGTGACCGCCGCCAGGCAGAGCAGCCGGAACGCGGGGATCCGCACCAGAGTCTTCAGGGAAATGATGGCTTCTTTTTCCGCTTCCGGAGCATTCTTTCCGGAGGAAGCGTCCGCCGGTTCCGCCGCAGCCTTCTCAGGCAGCCCGTCCTCTGCCTCGGGTTTCATTCCATAGTACTCCGGCGGCGGCGAAATCATAATGGCGCCGAGGATCATGATGCACATCAGAAAAACGCCGAGAATCAGATAACTGTTCCTCCATCCGTAAGAGGTGATCGCTGCTCCGGCGATCTTGGAATAGATCATGGTGCCGATACTGGAACCGACGGCCACCAGAGCGATCGCGACGCTCCGTCCCTTTGTGAACCACCAGGATACAACGGTGGAGCCGAGCATGGAACCGCAGAAAGGCAGGAGCAGGCTCATCATGGCGCCGGCTATATAAAAATGGATCAGGGACGTGCTTCGGGACAGAAGGAAAAAGCATAAAAGGCTGTAGGCAGCACCGATCAGTCCGATCAGCCGGATATGTCTGGAAAAACGGGCGAAAATCCGGCCCATGAAGGGGTGGGTGACCACACCGGCCCAGCTCATCAGGGAAAGATAGCCGGCCAGTGAGGCACGGGAAAACCCCAGGTCTGCTGTGATCGGCAGATAAAACAGGGACAACCCGGCGGCAAAGCCTCCTCCCGTGGTCAGGAGGAAGCCGCCGATATTGCATAAAACTGATCTTTGTCTGTAGGTAAGTTTTGCCATGTGAACCGATCCTCTGCCAGAAATGTCGGTGCTGCGATCCTGTTCGAACAGACAGGCCCGGCGTCAGAAAGTTCCGATATCCAGAGCGGCGTAGTATCCGCCGGCGACTGCGTCGCCGATACGGGCCGACTGGGCTGCGTCACCGATGATGTCTACGAACGGAGCCTTGTCGGCGATCCGGCAGAACAGCTCATTATCGCTGCGCATGCCGACCGCATAATAGACGGTATCCGCTTTCTGCAGGATTTCCTCTCCGTCCATTACATACACAACACCCTCATCTGTAACTTCGCGGACGTCAGCGCCGTCAATCATTTTGACGCCATAGGTGTTCAGCGCAAGAAGCACACCGCGTTTATAGCTGTTGCCGCAGTTGGCCAGACTCGTGAATTTCTCGAGGATCGTGACTTTCTTTCCTTCAGAGGCCAGATAGGCACCGGCTTCCGCGCCGGAAAGGCCGCCGCCGATGATGACGATGTTCTCACCCTGGCAGGTCTCCGGATGGAAATAGCAGTCCAGGATCTCGTGAGCTTTTTCATAACCCTTGATGAAGGTCGCCGCGATGGGCTTTCCGCCGGTAGCGACAATAATATGGTCCGGCTTCAGCGAATCGACCAGTTCCGGGGTCGCTTCTGTATTCAGGCGGACGGTGATGTTGTCATAGAGATAGGGGAGCTTCTCCAGGTACCTGATGTACCGCTGCAGGTCGGGCTTCAGCGAGTCGTTCTTTGCATAGCGGGTGGTTCCGCCGATAACGTCTTTTTTCTCCAGAAGGGTGACGGTATGGCCGCGCCTGGCTGCAGTAACGGCAGCGGCTATCCCTCCGGGGCCGGCGCCGATGACCAGAACATCCTTTTTGTTCAGGGCCGGCTGGATATCCTCCATAAATCCGACGCGGGTTTCATGAGCCGTGCAGGGGTTCACGCTGCAGCGGAAGGAACGCGTTTTGTTGTCGTCATCCGTGCAGCGCTGGCAGCGCAGGCAGGGCCGGATTTCGTCAATTCTTCCGGCGCGGGCCTTATTCGGCATCGTCGGATCCGCAATCAGCGCACGGGAGAGGGAGACGCCGTCCGCGTCGCCGGAAGCAATGATCTCTTCGGCCATTTCGGGGCTGACGATGGCGCCGATCAGGAAGATGGGGATCTGAACCTTTCCGGAGCGCTTGATCTCCGCGGCAAAGGGACGGTTGAGCGCATGGGGCACATAGGTCGTCGGCATGCAGTAATCCCAGCCGTCGGTGGTGATTTCAACGAAATCGATATATTCCTGGGCTTTGTTCAG
>CADBNG010000403.1 GCA_902795985.1 uncultured Lachnospiraceae bacterium | reverse complement strand
TGCTGTTGCTGCTGCTGAGCCGCTTCTGCATGGACAATAAACCGCTGGTATTCGACTGCATGAACGATTCAGGACAGCGGAAAGAATGGAGTAAGAATGAACGAAGGAAACAACAACGGCGATAACGGAAATCGCAATAGTCGGGATAACGGGCTTCTCCGTTTTATCTTCAGCCTTTTTCTGGCGTTCCTCATTTTCGGGCTGTTCAGCAATTTTATGAACCGCCGGTCTACGGACGTGGACATGACGTACGATAAATTCGTGGAAATGGTGGAAGCCGGAGAGATCAAGGAGGTGGAACTGCAGGAAGGCAAACTGACTATTACGCCGGTCAAGCAGCCTTCCGCGGACACAAAGGTCCAGTATACGACGAATCTGGTCGGGGACGAAAACGGACTGATCGAGCTGCTGGAAGGAAAAAATATCACTTACAACAAGAAATCACCGGATCCCCTGATGTCGGTCTTTTCAACGATTGCCGGGATTGCGCTTCCGTTTATCATCCTGATGGTCTTTTTCAGTATTCTGATGCGCAGAAACGGCGGCGGGATCATGGGCGTCGGCAAAAGCAAGGCGCGGGCGTATGTCCAGAAAGAGACCGGCGTAACCTTTGCGGATGTGGCCGGGGAGGATGAGGCCAAGGAATCTCTTCAGGAAATGGTGGAATTTCTGCATCATCCGGAACGCTTCACCCGGATCGGCGCGAAGCTGCCGAAGGGGGCGCTGCTGGTCGGACCTCCCGGAACGGGTAAAACGCTGCTGGCCAAGGCGGTAGCCGGCGAAGCCCATGTTCCGTTCTTTTCCCTGTCAGGTTCCGAATTTGTGGAAATGTTTGTGGGCGTCGGAGCCTCCCGTGTCCGGGACCTGTTTGAAGAAGCAAAGAAACAGTCTCCCTGCATTATTTTTATCGACGAAATCGACGCGATCGGTAAATCCCGTGATTCCCGTTTCGGCGGCAATGACGAGCGTGAGCAGACGCTGAACCAGCTTCTGGCGGAAATGGACGGTTTTGACAGTGATAAGGGAATTCTGATCCTGGCCGCTACCAACCGGCCGGAGATCCTGGACCCGGCGCTGCTGCGTCCCGGACGGTTTGACCGCCGTGTTATTGTCGAAAGACCCGATCTGCGGGGACGTGTGGAAATCCTGAAGGTCCACGCGAAGAAAGTCCTTCTGGATGAAACGGTGGATCTGAACGAGATTGCCCTGGCAACGTCCGGCGCGGTGGGTTCCGATCTGGCCAACATGGTTAATGAAGCCGCGATCCTTGCGGTTAAAAACGGCAGAAAGGCCGTCTGCCAGAAAGACCTGTTTGAAGCGGTGGAAGTCGTCCTGGTAGGCAAGGAGAAGAAAGACCGGATCCTGAGCAAAGAGGAACGCCGGATCGTTTCCTATCATGAAGTCGGCCATGCTTTGCTGACCGCGCTGCAGAAGGATGCGGAACCGGTTCAGAAGATCACGATTGTCCCAAGAACCATGGGCGCGCTGGGATATGTCATGCAGGTTCCGGAAGAGGAGAAATACCTCAATACGAAAACGGAGCTGGAAGCCATGCTCGTATCCACCCTGGGCGGACGCGCGGCGGAGGAAATCGTATTCGGCAACGTAACGACCGGCGCCGCGAACGATATTGAAAAAGCAACCAAACTCTGCCGGGCCATGATTACCCAGTACGGGATGTCCGAGAAATTCGGCCTGATGAGCCTGGAGCAGCAGGAGAATAAATACCTGGACGGCAAGACCTATCTGACCTGCGGGGATTCCACGGCGACGGAAATCGATCACGAGATCATGGAAATGCTCAAAAACGCCTATGATGAAGCAAAACGGCTTCTGAGCGAGAACCGGGATGCCCTGGATAAGATCGCGGAATTCCTGATCGAGAAAGAAACGATTACCGGCGCGGAGTTTATGGATATTTACCATAAGGTCCTGGAAGAGCGGGTCAAACCGGAACCGGTGATCTATCTGGGAACGTCTGCGGAGCCGCCGGTTTCCGAAGCGGCGGCCGGCGAAACCCCGGCGGAAACGGCCGGTGATTCTTCGGAGGAGGGAACGGCCGGGTAAGCAGCATGGATTTTGTCATCAGTGACGAACTGAAAAAACTGCCGGCGAAAAGCGGCGTGTATATCATGCACGGCGAAAATGATGAAATCATTTACGTCGGCAAAGCGGTGAGCCTTCGAAACCGGGTCCGCCAGTATTTTCAGAGCAGCCGAAACAAGGGGCCGAAGATCGAAAAGATGGTGCCCCATATCCGGCGCTTTGAATATATCGTGACGGACTCGGAGCTGGAGGCTCTTGTTCTGGAATGCAACCTGATCAAGGAGCACCGTCCGAAATACAATACCCTTCTGAAAGACGATAAAACCTATCCCTATATCCGGATCACGCTGGAAGAAACCTATCCGCGGATCCTTTTTTCCCGTACCATAAAAAAAGACCGGTCCCGTTATTTCGGTCCCTATACCAGTTCGGCCTCGGTAAAAGAAGCGATTGAACTGATCCGCAAGCTGTATCGTATCCGGTCCTGCAATATGAAGCTGCCGCAGGAAAAGGATTCGGTCCGTCCCTGCCTGTATTATCATATCCATCAGTGCGACGCCCCGTGCCGGGACCGGATTACGCCGGAAGAGTACGGGAAAAACGTCAGCGCGGCAATGGATTTCATCAACGGGAATTACGGGAAAATCCTGCAGGAGCTGACCGGTCAGATGACGGCAGCCGCGGAAGAACTCCGGTTTGAAGAGGCGGCGCGGATCCGGGACCTGATCGGCAGCGTCAAACGGATCTCAGAATCCCAGAAAGCGGCCGTTTCCCCCGGAGAAGACTGGGATATCGTTGCCCTGGCCCGAAGGGGGGAAGACGCGATCGCGCAGGTTTTTTATCTTCGCAACGGCCGTCTGATCGGACGGGAGCATTATTATCTGAAAACGGATCCGGAAGAAGAGAGCGCTTTCATCCTCAAAAGCTTTCTGATGCAGTTTTATTCCGGAACGGATTTTATTCCGAAGACCCTGATGCTGTCCGAAGCGGCGGAGGACGCCGGCCTGATCGCGGACTGGCTGTCTGAAAAGAAAGGCTCCAAAGTGACCGTCACGGAGCCCCGCAAGGGAAAAAAGGAGAAAATGGTCGAGCTGGCCCTGCGCAATGCGCAGATCGTTCTGGATCAGGATACGGAACGAATCAAAAGGGAAGAGGAGAACACGCGGGAAGCCCTTTCCGCGCTTGGACGTCTCCTGGATTCCGGAAAGCCGGAACGCATCGAGGCCTATGATATTTCCAATATCAGCGGCTTCCTGTCCGTCGGCTCAATGGTTGTTTTTGAAAACGGCAAAAAGAAGAAAAGCGATTACCGGAAATTCCGGATTGAAACCGTGGAAGGGCCGGATGATTATGCTTCGTTAAAAGAAGTCCTGACCCGGCGGTTCGCGAGAGCGGCGGATGACGGGGACCGGGGGTTTTCCCGGATGCCGGACCTGATTCTCATGGACGGCGGAAAAGGACAGGTGAACGTCTGTACGCAGGTGCTGGAGGATTTCGGACTGGATATCGCGGTCTGCGGAATGGTAAAAGACGATCATCACCGGACGAGGGGGCTGTATTATTGCGGGCATGAACTGCCGATGGATAGCCATTCACCGGAATTCGCGCTGATCACGAGGATCCAGGATGAGGCGCACCGCTTTGCCATTACCTATCACCGGCAGCTGCGGAGCAAAGGACAGGTTCATTCGGTCCTGGACGAGATCAAAGGAATCGGACCGGCGCGCAGAAAGGATCTGATGCGTCATTTTGACAGTCTCGAGGAACTGAAAAACGCCCCGGTGGAGGAGCTGGAAAAACTGCCGGCCATGAACCGGGCCGCGGCAGAAGCCGTATGGGAATTTTTCAGAAAAAAGGAGGAAGAGAATGCAGGAGATAACCTTTAACCGTCTGCTGGAGAAGATGGAACTGAAGAACGCGGTACCGGAAGTGGATGTATCCGATTTCGCGCTGACCGTTCCGGAAATCAACCGTCCGGCGCTTCAGCTTACCGGTTTTTTTGAACATTTTTCCAAGAACCGCGTTCAGGTCATCGGCAACGTGGAATATACTTATCTTAACACGATTTCGGAGGAGCGCCGTGCAAAGGCTTTCCGTGATTTCATATCCAAGGGAATTCCCTGCGTGATCTTTACTAACGGGAACGAACCCCATGATATTGTGAAAAGCCTGGCCATTGAGTATAACGTTCCGATACTGATCGCAAATAAAAAGACCTCGGCTTTTACAGCGGCCATTATCCGCTGGATGAACGAGGAGCTGGCACCTTCGATTACGATCCACGGCGTCTTAGTGGACGTTTACGGGGAAGGCGTCCTCCTGACGGGAGAAAGCGGGATCGGGAAAAGCGAAGCGGCTCTGGAACTGGTCCGGAGAGGCCATCGCCTGGTCAGTGACGACGTAGTGACCCTGCGCAGCATCAGCAGTGAAACCCTGATCGGTGAAGCGCCGGATATGACGAAACACTTTATTGAAATGCGCGGTATCGGCGTGATTAATATCAAAAGCCTCTATGGCGTGGAGTGCGTGGAAGACCAGCATGTGATTGACCTGGTGGTTCATCTGGAAGAGTGGGGGCGGGAAAAGGATTATGACCGTCTCGGATTAAACGTGGAGTATACAGAGTACCTGGGCCATAAAATTGTCTGTAATACGATCCCCATCCGTCCCGGACGGAATATTGCCGTTATTGTGGAGACGGCAGCTGTCAACCATCGTCAGAAGAAGATGGGGTACAACGCTGCGGAAGAACTGTACCAGCGCGTTCAGGCAAATCTGATCCGGGGCAGAGAAGAGGAAAGAAAGAAGAACGAAAGCGGAAACGTCTGAGCACGGTTTCATCGTTAAAGACTCTCATATCACGAATAATAACATTCGGAATGGTATGAGAGCCTTTTTATGCGATCCGGCTGCGGTTGATTTAGCGTATGTAAAAAAAATGACATACGGATTGGAAAAGGGTATGTTAAAAAAGTAACAAGGCTGTTTAAATTGTTTTAATCGCCTCTGGAGGTAATTTATGCTTACTGTCAGACAGAACTTCCTGGAAACCATTCACGGCGGAAAACCGGACCGCTTCGTTAAGCAGTATGAATTCATGCAGCATGTGATGGATCCGGCAAGAGCAAACAATAAACGTCCGCTGAATGACGGCATTCCGCTTGTGGACAACTGGGGTGTGACCAAGGTATGGCCGATCGGGACACCCGGACCTTTTCCGATTCACGATGCGGAACACATTGTCTGCAAGGACATTGAAAACTGGAGGGATTATGTCCGGCCTCCGAAGCTGGATTATCCGGTCTCGGAATGGGAACGCTATGGTGAACTGGCGAAGCAGGTAGACCGCAGCGAATATTTTGCTGCTACCTTTATTTCTCCGGGCATGTTTGAGCAGCTTCATTATCTGTGCGAAATCCAGAATGCGCTGATGGCCTTCTATGAGTATCCGGATGAAGTTGCGGAGATCATGGATTGTATTGAAGAGTATGAGATGAGACTGGCGGAGCTGGTCTGCAAGTATATCAAACCCGACGCGCTTTTCCATCATGACGACTGGGGAAGCCAGCAGTCCACTTTCCTGAAACCGGAAATGTTCCGGGAATTCATCAAGCCGCACTATGAAAAGGTGTACGGATATTACAAAGATAACGGTGTTGAAATCATTGTTCATCATTCGGATTCCTACGCGGAGACACTGGTGCCGGACATGATCGATATGCATATCGACGTGTGGCAGGGTGTGATGACCACCAACAATATTAACAAATTAATAGAAGAGTACGGCGGAAAGATTTCCTTTATGGGCGGCATTGACAGCGCCAAGGTCGATAATCCGGAAACGTCGCATGAAATAATCGCCCGTGAAGTCCGCTGGTCCTGTGAAACTTTCGGAAAAGGAAAGCACTATTATATTCCCTGCACGACGATGGGCGGACCGGAAAGCATTTATCCGGGAGTCTATGAGAAAGTGGCGAATGAGATTGACAAAATGAGTGCGGAAATGTTCTAATAAAAAATAAGTAACATTGTTAATGTAGAGGGGTAGAAAATGAACGCATCCTTAGTTGCAATTCTTGGAATCGTTATAATGGTTCTGCTGATCTTCCTTGGCCTGAACGTCGGCGTTTCCATGATGCTCGTCGGAATCGTTGGTTATGCTCTGGTTGTGGACGATTTCAGTCTCGCGGTCAGCAGGCTTTCGACCGTTCCGTTTACGACCATGCAGGGCTACAGCTTCGTCGTCGTGCCATTGTTTGTTCTGATGGGGGAATTTACCCTGGAGTCGGGCATGAGCCGGGGACTGTACAGTGCCTGTGAAAAATGGCTGGGACGTTTCCGCGGAGGCCTGAATCTGGCGACGATCGTTTCCAACGGTGTTTTCGGAGCGATCTGCGGATCCTCTACCGCGGCGGTGGCAACCATCGGTAAGCTTTCTCTTCCGGAAACAAGACGGTATAATTACGATGACAACTTTTCTGCCGCAACTTCTGCAGCCGGCGGTACGTTAAGCTGGCTGATTCCGCCCAGTACCGGATTTATTGTCTACGGTCTGACAGCCGGCAATCTGTCAATCGGCCAGTTATTTGCGGCCGGTATCGTTCCCGGCATTATTCTGATGTTTGCCTACATTATTACCAGTACGATTGTGAGCACCATTCATCCGGATATTGCCCCGAAAGGTTCCAATTATCCGTTTAAGGAAAAGGTGAAATCCCTTACCGGTATCATTCCGATAGTCATTCTTTTCGTCGTCGTTCTCGGAGGAATGTTCAGCGGCTTTTTCTCCTACACCGAAGCAGCTGCCATCGGAGCGTTCCTTTCGATCCTGTATACGATTATTGCCAGGAAATTTACCTTTAAGGGATTTGTATCCCGGATGCTTTCGACCCTGCGGTC
>CADBNG010000402.1 GCA_902795985.1 uncultured Lachnospiraceae bacterium | reverse complement strand
TCCCGGCTCAGCCCGAAAGCGCTGATGCCGTAGATAATGCCGAAATTGACCGCCTTCGCGCTGCGGCGCTGAAGCGGGGTGACCTGGTCCAGCGGAACACCGAAAACCTGGGAAGCGGTCACGGCATGAATATCCGCGGCATGCCGGTAGGCCTCAATCAGTTTTTCATCCCCGGAAAGATGGGCCATGACCCGCAGTTCGATCTGGGAATAGTCCGCGTCAAGGAAAACACAGCCGTCTGCCGGAACGAAGACTTTCCGGATCTCGCGGCCCAGTTCCATCCGGACCGGGATGTTCTGCAGGTTCGGTTCCGTGCTGGAGAGCCGGCCCGTGGCCGTCACCGTCTGATTAAAGCTGGTATGGATGCGGCCGTTCTCATCGCAGTAATTGCCGAGGGCCTCCGCATAGGTGGAGCGCAGCTTTGTCAGCTGCCGGTAATTCAGTATTTTATCCACGATCGGGGCCTCTTCCGCCAGCTTTTCGAGAACGTCCGCCGCTGTGGAATACCCGCTTTTTGTCTTTTTCCCGCCGGGAAGGTGAAGCTTTTCAAAAAGGATTACGCCCAGCTGCTTCGGGGAGTTGATGTTGAAGATTTCTCCCGCGTCTTCGTAAATCTCCCTTTCCAGATTATCGATTCCGACGGACAGCCGCCCGGAGTATTCCTTCAGGGCCTCCCTGTTCAGACGGATCCCGGCTTTTTCCATTTCGCTCAGGGTATAGACCAGGGGCATTTCGATCCCGCGGTAAAGCTCCAGCATTCCCTGTTCTTCCAGCTTCCGCAGCAGGCCTTCCGCTGACGCTTCCGCCGCCCGGGCCTTCATCGCCGCGATCCGGACCCGCTGTTCTTCGGTCAGGACCGTGCTTTTCGTCTGCTTTCCCGCGATGATCTCCTCTACCGACGGAAGCATGATTTCTCCGTACTCCGAAGCGATCTGTTCGTAAGGATAGTCCGATTTCAGCGGATCGATCAGATACGCCGCAATACGGACGTCCCGGATCCGGGCCTCTTCCGAAATAGGCAGGTGCGCCAGCGCTCCTTTCAGTTCACAGGTAGAGAGCTTCACTCCTCTCTCCGCCGCGGCATTCAGCTGTTCCGCCATCCACAGCGGATCCTCCTCCGCAGGGATATAAAACAGGCCGGACGGACCGGAAACAGCCAGTCCGAAGAGCGTCTCTCCTTCGGTATCCGCAAAGAAACCGGCCGCTTCCTTCAGGCCGGAAAACACCTCCGCGGCATCTTCCCGGCTGCGAGTTGTCTGAACCGTAATGTCCTTTGCCGGCGTGCCCTGTTCTTCCTTTATAAACCTGGGGTACAGGTTCTTGAATTCACACTCTTTGAAGAGCGCGAACGCTTTTTCATTATAAATATCGCCCAGCTTCAGGTCGGAAAGCTCCGTCTCCAGCGGAACATCCGTCCGGATGGTGGCCAGATCCCTCGATAAAAGTCCCAGCTCATAATGATCCCGGAAAGCTTCCATCGCCTTTTTCGGCTTCAGTTCTTCGAAGTGGGCCCGGGCGTTTTCCAGGCTGCCGTAAGCGGCAAGAAGGGCCAGGGCGGTTTTCTCCCCGACGCCCGGAAGTCCCGGGATATTGTCGGAGGAATCCCCCATCATGGCCTTCAGTTCGATGATCTGAAGCGGTGTGATTCCGTAGACCTCTTTTATTTTTTCCGGCGTGTAGTTTTCGATGGTCGTAACGCCTTTGGCCGTCTTCGGAAGCCGGACCGTCACCCGGTCCGTTACCAGCTGCAGGATGTCCCGGTCCCCCGAGAGGATCATGACCTCCATGCCGGCTTTTTCCGCACGGCGCGCAAGCGTTCCCAGCACGTCATCCGCCTCAAAGCCCGGGGAACTGACAGAGGGAATGCCCATGGCCTCAAGAATCTCCTGAATAACCGGAACCTGCGCATGCAGTTCATCCGGCATCGGCTTCCTGGTGCCCTTATAGGCATCGTACATCCGGTGACGGAAGGTCGGCGCTTTCAGGTCGAAGGCCACGGCGGCATAGCCGGGCTCCTCCATATCCGTCAGCTTAAAAAGAATGTTCAGAAAACCGTAAACGGCGTTCGTCGGCATGCCCTTCGAATTGCTCAGCCGGGGCACGCCGTAGAACGCGCGGTTTAAAATGCTGTATCCGTCGATCAGCAGGACTTTGTTCTCGTTCATGAAAGCTTCTCAATCCCTGTGCGAATGCGGCGAAGCGACTCCTCCTTTCCGAGGACCTCAAGGATCTCCGTCGCGCCGGCCGGCGTGCTCATTTTGCCGGAAAGCGCGGTGCGGATCGGCCACATCACCTTATTGACTTTGTATTCCTTCTCCTGCGCATAGGAGGAAAGGACGGCAAACAGCGCGTCATTTGTAAAATCACTGCAGTTCTCCAGCAGCGGAAGCACTTCCGTCAGTACTTCCAGGGAGCTTTCCTTCGTGGATTTGGATTTTTTATGCTCGAACATCGCCGTGTCGTATTCCGGCAGCGCGGCGAAAAAGTCCACCATTTCCCCGATTTCCGGGAAGACCTGGATCCGGGTCTTGACCATCTTCGCGATATGCCTCAGGTCAAAGTTCTCTCCCAGCGCTTCCTTCAGATACGGTTCCGCCATTTCATAAAAGACGTCATCGTCCATGGCCTTTAAGTACTCTCCGTTCATCCAGGAAAGCTTGGTCATATCGAAAACGGAAGGCGATTTGTTGATCCGGTGATAGTCGAAGGCTTCCACCAGCTCCGGCAGGGAATAGATCTCCCGGTCGTCCTCGGGACTCCAGCCCAGAAGGGCGACGAAATTGACAATGGCCTCTTTAACAAAGCCGGCGTCCAGAAGGTCCTCAAAAGAGGCATGGCCGCTGCGTTTGCTCAGCTTTTCACCCTTTTCGTTTGTAATCAGCGCGCAGTGAATGTATTTCGGGATTTCCCACCCGAAGGCCATATAGATCCGATTGTATTTCGGGGTGGAGGAAAGATACTCATTTCCCCGGACCACGTGGGTGATCCCCATCAGATGGTCGTCAATAACATTCGCGAAATTATAGGTGGGATAGCCGTCGGATTTGATCAGGATAATGTCGTCCAGCTCGGCGTTGTCCACCGTGATCTCTCCGTATATTTCATCATAAAAAGAGGTCGTGCCTTCGGTCGGCATATTCATCCGGATCACATACGGCTTTCCTGCTGCCAGGTTTGCTTCAATCTCCTCTTTTGGAAGATGCAGGCAGTGCTTGTCGTACATGACGATGTCCTTGCCGGCTACCGTCTGATGCAGACTCTCCAGCCGCTCCTTATCGCAGAAGCAATAGTACGCGTCGCCCTGGTCGATCAGCTGCTTCGCGTATTTCATGTAAATGCCGGCGGCCTGCCGTTCACTCTGAATGTAGGGGCCGCAGCCTCCGTCCTTATGCGGGCCTTCGTCCGCAATCAGGCCGGTCTTTTCCATGGTGTCATAAATGATGTCCAGCGCGCCTTCCATGAAGCGCTCCCGGTCCGTATCTTCGATTCTCAGCATGAAGGTTCCGTTCTCATGCTTCGCAATCAGGTAGGCGTAAAGCGCCGTTCTTAAATTGCCCACGTGCATGCGGCCCGTGGGGCTCGGTGCAAATCTTGTCTTGATCATAATCTTCCCTTTCGGATTCTTCGTTTCGCGGGAACACGCCAGGTTCCGGTCTTAGTGCCGAAACCGCTTTTAAAGGAAGGGCCAGCCCCGCGGCCGGTCCCCTACCATAGAAAGGAGGCGCGGATCTTCAGAAATCCACGCCTTTGTCCTTCAGATAGCTGATCACGTCGCCCACAGTATTGATATCGGTGAGCTCCTCAGCGGGGATCTCTATGGAATACTCTTCCTCCAGTCCCATGACCAGTTCGAAAAGATCCAGCGAATCGGCTCCCAGATCGTCTTTGAAATTGGTATTCTCGTCGATCGAATCCGGCTCGCAGTTGAACTGCTCCGATAAAATCTGACGGATTTTTTCCAGCATTTCTCCTTCTCCTCACATCCTGATTCTTCTA
>CADBNG010000401.1 GCA_902795985.1 uncultured Lachnospiraceae bacterium | reverse complement strand
TGACCAAAAAGATGATCGGAGATGGACCTTCTGCGAGACGCTACAGCCCTTATTTTTCAATAGATCCGGGCATTCGAATCTCCTATGCTCCACGAATTCTGGAAGCTTTGAAAAATCAGGCTTCCAGTTTTTTTGTTATAAGAGATATAATGAGACAGGTACATTTTTATCGTTATTCAGCTTTCCACGAACGTCCGCTCCTGTTTCCGCACCGTTTCCGTGACGAATGTGAAGGCTGTGAAAAAAACCGCCTCGCTGCCACCCGGTCCGGACTCTGCGTATATACATGTGTACTGAGCAAAACGGCCCCGTCAGAAAGAAAAAAGGAACAGGCCGGCCGGATAAATAAAAAAAGATGAAGGAGGTAACGGGAATGAAAACCAACAAAACGAACACGAAGGAACTGAACGCGGAAGAGATGAATCGAGTTGCAGGCGGCGAAAAACCTGCTTATATCTTGAAGAGGGAATGCTCCCGTAATGCAGACGGCCACGAATGGGTAAAGACCGGTCATTATGAGGACAAATGGTTTACCTGGCTGAAGAAGGACGGACTCTTCAGCAGGGGTTATGATACCTACGAATGCCGCCATTGCGGGAAGACGAAGAAGGTACATGTCTGACAGAACACACAGGAGAACATTTGCTTCTCACAGTTCATTGTCAGTATGTTAAACCATGAATGATAATATGTTCATCTTAGCCATTTCTTCGGACAATTCATACTTATTGATGGACAGCCATTCCAAATCAATGTATACTTTTCGTGCATTGTTTCTCCCCGAATGCAGTAAACCCTGCGTTTTTTGTCGGAAAACCCGAAAGTAATTTGAAAACTTACTTCCACATCTCCGGATTCAGCGTATATAAATATGACCGGCCCGTGCGGCCGGAAATATAGAGTAAAATAATGAAAAGGAGAATAAAACCATGAGTGAAATGAAAGATCTTGACCTGACCCAGCTGGAAGAAGTGCTCGGCGGCCTTTCCAACGGGAACCTGTCTTCGACAGATACCGGCGCCTTGAACATGCTTATTAAAGCTTACAAACTCAACGGTTCTTCCCTGGAAGATTTATTGAATAAGATGACCGATACGAAGGGAAGCAGCGAATCAATCAAGGAATGGAAAGACTATGTCCGGGCTCACTGGGATTATGTGCAGCTTCGGTCCTGATGGTTGTTTTCCCGGTTTTCCTGTTCACCATTTGCCCGGCAAAGTGGAATTTGCCGGGTTTTCCTTTGTTTGTAAGGCCTAAATTCCAGCCCGCTGCGTTTCGGCTACATAACGAACCTGCCGGACCGCCAGGGGGTATTCCGGGGCAACAGCAGGAGTATACCCAAAGCAATGCCGGGCCTTTGCAGCCGTGTTATAAGCCCGGAAGAAAAACGAAGCCCGCGCCACGAAGGCGCGGGTCTGAAGATCTGATCCCTGTGTCCGGTTTTTGCTGACAGGCGCGTCCCGAAACGGAACGGAAAAGGTCGTCCCCCCGTTCCGCTTATTTCAGATTGTGGATCATTTCCACCAACGCTTCCCTGTCATAGAAGGATTCGGCTTTGTTCAGCCGGACGTGGGGCTCGACGCCCGTATCAACGCCGTAAAGTGAACCGTTTTTATAGGTTGTAATCTGCAGCGGGCCGGACATCTGGAAGATCATGCCGGAAGCCGTTGTGACGGGTAAAACCACGTTGGAACCGCCGCCGGTGCGCTGGCCGATCAGGGTGATCCCGCCGGCCTGCTCAAAGATGGCTGGCACCAGATTGGCGCAAGAGAAGGAACTCGGGGAAATGAGACAGTACAGGTTGTACTGGCCGGAAACCGTATCGCCCGGATCGTATTCTTCGGAACCGCCTTCCGGATTGCTCAGCGCAACGCCGTTCAGGTTCAGGTCTGTGCGGTAGCCGATGATGGTTTCCGCGCCCGTCATCGTATCGAGCAGGGAAAATACAGCTTCACCGGTAAACCAGGAAGCCACGGCAATGGCCGCGTCTGAATTTCCGCCGCTGTTTCGGGAAAGATCGAGTACGATATTCCTGACCGGACTGCCTTCCCGGCGCACCATCCGGTTGGCGTAGATGATCAGGTCGATGGTATCCTGCGGATCATCCGGATTCTCCGATTCATAATACTCCTCCGGATTCTGCTTGGCGGTAAAAGAATCAAAAGTGATGAAAGCAGTATCGCCGATTTCCTCATAGCCGGGAACCCCATCCGGGTACGCGGCCGTTCTGGCACGCTCCAGCCTCAACGCTTCCGCGGTTTTTGCTTTTGATGAATAGCCCGCGTACGCCATCATGCTGATGGTTCCCACGGCTTCGGGCAGGTTGCTGCGCCAGCTGTTTCTGACGAGAGCGGAATGCCCGTCGTCGAAAAACCGCATCAGGATCACGGTCAGCGCATTGTCGAACACGATGGAATCCGTCCCGGACAGCTGCGCGAACACGCCCGCGTCCAGCGACAGGAAATCGCTGAAGCTGTCAATGCGGTGCTCCGCTTTCAGACCGTAGAAATAATCCATGACAAAGCAGAGCTC
>CADBNG010000400.1 GCA_902795985.1 uncultured Lachnospiraceae bacterium | reverse complement strand
TGTGCGTCGGGTCAGCGCCGCATCCGATGATCCCGGAACATTATATTGAGTGGGTCGCTGTTCAGACGAAATTCGGAAACCAGCGAAAGGCTCTATCCCCGGGTGAGAAACCGGAAGCATGTTTCGCGCTCTGCGAAGGTGATGAAGTCCAGGCAGTCTATGCCTTCTGCAATCTGCACTCGCTTTGGAAAGCGTAAATGGGGGTCAGACCCCATTACGTTGGGGGTCAGACCCCATTATGAGACCCCATTCTGAGGATAACTATGAAATCACAGAATGAGCTGAGAGAAAAAATCCGTTCCATCGACCACAGGGGGTATCCCGCCTGTAAAGATTTGAAGGGAAGCTGGGATTTCGGTTCGTATGTTTTAAATATTGATCATGTTCAGGGAGACCCGTTTGCGTCTCCCTCTTCTTTGAGTGTGCTTGTGCCTGCACGGACGGCGGGTTTTCCCGAAAAGCTGTATGATGGGAAGGAAAGAAGAATTGCACTGGAAGATTATCTGATACGGAAATTTTCGACGGAACTTGGCCGTTTCAGTTTTAAAGCGGGAGGTTCCGGAAAGAGCGGTTTTCTGGGTACGAGCAGGCCGGGACAGGAGATCCTGGAACGAAGCGCCTGCCGTATTTCTCCTTCCGGGAGCGTGATCCTGCGTTTTGAAGCCGGGTTTCCGGCGGTGGGAAGAAGCATTCTTGCCGGCGGGCTGGAAAAGATGCTGTTCAGTTTTGTTCCGGAATGTGTTCGCCAGGCGCTGATGTTCAAAAATCTGGACGCCGCCGTGCTGCAGAAAAATGCGGATCTGGCGGACGACCAGAAGTTCCTGCGGGATTTTCTCGAAAAGGAAGGACTGTGCGCTTTTGCGGCGGACGGATCGGTCCTCCCGCGGGAAAGCGGCATTTCCGAGCGGCCTTTGAAGAATGCCGTGAAGTTCCGGTCTCCGGAGAGCCTGAAGATCACGGTCGATCTGCCGCACCGGGGAAAGGTGACGGGAATGGCCGTGCGCCGGGGCGTTACGTTGATCGTCGGCGGCGGATATCATGGGAAATCGACGCTTTTGAAGGCCCTGGAGCGAGGCGTTTACGATCATATCGCCGGGGACGGCAGGGAGCTGGTGATCACTGACAGGACTGCAGTCAAGGTGCGTGCTGAGGATGGAAGAATCATTTCAGGCACAGATATTTCTTTGTTTATCAATCACCTCCCGGGCGGGACCGACACTACGGCTTTTTCTACCGTGAACGCCAGCGGTTCCACTTCCCAGGCGGCGGGAATCATCGAAGCTGCGGAAGCCGGTTCCAGGGTACTTTTGATCGATGAGGACACCAGCGCCACCAATCTTCTGGTCAGGGACAATCTGATGGCCGATGTGATCACTTCAGCTGAGGAACCCATCACGCCGCTCATCGAAAGGACAGAACTTTTGAAGGAGAACGGGATTTCCCTGATTCTGGCCGCGGGCAGCTCTGGCGCCTGGTTCTTCCCTGCGGACTGCGTGATCCGCATGGACAACTGGGTTCCGTATGAGATCACGGCACTTGCGAAGAAGGCCGCAGCCTCTTACGAAGCTCCGCATACAGCGAAGGATGGGGCCGCCTTTCCGAAGTTCTGCAGAATTCCGGCGAGGGTTTCCGGCAGTATTCCGGGCAATGATGGTTCAGGCGGCGGTGGTTCGGATTTCGATAACCTGGGCGGAGGGTTTTCCCGTGGAAGAGGTCACAGGGACCGGGTCAAGGTTCGTGTTTCCGGGCAGGATGCATTTTCGTTGAATCATGAGGAGATCGATTTGCGTTCGGTTGACCAGGTGGTGGATCGGGAGCAGACGGCAGCCCTGGCTCAATGCCTGATTTATGCCGCAAAGCATCTGATGGACGGAAAGCGTACCATGCAGGAGATCGCGGATCTTCTTGAAAAGAAAATGGACGAAAAAGGACCGGAGGGGGTTCTTGAGAACGGTACGGTTTCCTACGGACTGGCAAGACCCAGGCGGGAAGAAATACTCGCAGCGATGAACCGGTGGGGTCAGACCCCATTACAGAAATGTTAAATGTGGATAAGTCATAAGAAAGAACCACAATAAAGAAGCAGCCTGGATTCGGGATCAGCCATATCCCAAATCTGGGCTGCTTTGAATTGCGATCAGATGGGCTCCACATACACTAACTCAGTTGGATTGAAAATACGGGGAACACTTGTCGTGTTGGTGAGCCCGGTGGTTACGATCATCTGTCCTTTTCCTCCATCGGAGGGCGGATAGATGCCTTTTGTATACTTCGGCCAGATTCCCTGCCCAGGAGCAAAGAGTCCATGCCGGAAGATTCGCCATTGCCCGCCGTGGGCATGACCGGCGAGGACAAGATCGATGGAATGCGGAATCTTCGGGAAATATTCCGGATGGTGGGAAAGCAGGATCGTATAATCACTCTCCGGAACAGTGCGAAGCCACCCATAATCCGGCTTTGTGATGACAGTCCATTCAGCACGGATCCGCTGTTGTTCTTTTTCATCAAGACTGTCAATATCGGGGATTTTTTCCTTTATAGCGCGGTTATTGCTTACAGTGTGAGAAGTCAGCCCTCCAATGGACAGTTTTGTTCCAGAGACCGTTGTTGCAATCCACTCGTTATCCAGAACGGTGACACCGAGCTTTTTGATGATGGAAAGATCTTCTTCCGTCAGCCGTCTTTCGTGATTGCCGAGAGACAGGAATGTCGATGCGATCGATACACAGCCGCTCAGCAGCGGGAGGACGTTTTTCTGGTTATGGATCATCAGGATCCCTTCCATTGTATCTTTGTAACGGAAAACATCACCGACGATGCAGATGAGTGCAGGATGACGCGAACGAAGAGAGGCGAGGACAGGCGCAGGATCCCCGTTGTGAAAATCGCCAAGCAGGGCGAGAGAACAGGGAAGGCCAGGTATTTTATAAGTTGTCTCCTGCATAGTCCACCTCCGGGGTCAGACCCCATTACGGGAATGTTAAATGTGGATAAGTCAGAGCTGCCGCTCTGATAAATAATGGGGTTTCTGGGTTCATTTTATTATATCGGAATTCAGAAGTCTATAAGGAATGGAAAGCAAATATAATACCTGTATTAAGCTATATTCCCAACCTGTCAAAGGACGCAGCTTTTCGGGTGTCGAAATGTGTCGGAATTCTTCGCTTGACTATTTTGAGGGTGATGCCTACAATAATCTCAGGCATTCATTTCGACAGTTCATTTCTGACATAATCTGGTATTTCTTTGCTGAAGACCTGTTGCCTCACCTTTCACCGAGGGTCAGACCCCATTACGGAATTGTAAAAAATTCGGAAATAATCAACAGAAACGTGGTTGTTTTATGTGGATAAAGCAGGTGTCATTTTCATTCTTACAAACCCGTCCTTCCCTGAATATGTGAAAATCGGCTGTACAGATGATATGGACTGGAGGCTTCAGCAGCCGGGCGCCTGCTCTGCATACAGATCATCATCTATACAAGGCAGAAATAAATAAGTCAGAAATTCTCAGTTCTCTCAGGAACATCTATTCTACTGATCGTTTTGATATCTTATATCAATTCTCCCCGTATCGGGGCCAGACTTCAATGAAAAAATACCGCAGCATATGAATAGTCCCGCACCTTTGTTCCGGATTCGAAGCATTCCGGGCTTCAGGTGTCGAATAGCGCAAGTTGTTCAGAACAAAAGGGGGTCAGACCCCGGACAGGATACGAAAATGGCAAGAAAAAACAGGATATGGTATCCCGGGGCAATATATCATGTAATGAACCGCGGGAACAGAAAAGCGGATATCTTCAAAGATCCGGCAGATTACGTGAATTTTCTCGATATCATCGGAGATATCCGGGAGAAATATCCATTTACAATTCATTCGATCTGTCTGATGACAAATCATTTTCACATTGCGATAGAAACATGCGAAACCAAGCTGTCCCAGATCATGCAGAAAATACTCAGTATATACGCCGAAGAATTCAATCACCGGCACGGTTATCACGGTCATGTTTTTGAAGGCAGATACTTTGCTCCGCTGATCGAGAATGAGAGATATTTCCTTGAAGTGAGCCGTTATATCCACCTGAATCCGGTGAAAGCACAGCTGGTTCGGGACCCTGCGTTCTACGAATACAGCAGCTACGGACTGTTTATCCCGACCGAGCCGGACCATGAAATGGGAAAGCTGGAAAAATTGATCGCAGAACTGGTGGACACCGAGAGAGTACTGAACGCGTTCGAAGGGAATTCGAAGGAACGGTACCGTGAGTTTGTAGAGAGAAAAATGGCACATGCGGAAGAGGAACAGCTGATCCGGAGGGAGATAAAAGAAGATGAGAAAGGGATGCCGTTGTGGGGTCAGACCCCATTACGGGATTGTTAAATGTGGATAAAATTCCTGGCGCAGAGAAAAGAGATTACAGAATAATCAAAACATGATATTATGAGAAGAGTTTATAATATCTGAACACAGGAGAATCCAGGAGCGGGGAAAGGTGTAGAAGAAAGAGAGGGAACACTTTGAATTATCCGACATTTCTCAAAAAGTTGACCAGCTGGCAGCTGGCTGCAGCGAAGATATTCTGAGATCTTTTATCCATGAAATTGCCCGGGCAGGAGTCCCGGGGTGGCTGCAAAATGCATTGCGCAATAAAATCGTAATGTTTTTTTCATACAATGTTAATGGGGTCAGACCCCAAAACCAGTATAATAAAACCAACCCTTCTAGAAGGGGATCACAGCGGCAGATGGGAAAACGTAACATATAGTTAATAATTCCTTAATGGGGTCAGACCCCCAACGTGAGGTGGATATTGTGGAAGAAAAAAAGCAGATTTTTCGCCAGAAATCGATTGAGAGGATTGAGTCGCCGGAGGCGATGGACGATTACCTTCGTGTGACGTCGCCGGGGG
>CADBNG010000399.1 GCA_902795985.1 uncultured Lachnospiraceae bacterium | reverse complement strand
GTCATATAGAAGAATTTCTGAACGGTGGAAGCGATTTCGGCTTCGCCGATTTTCATCATGGCCTCCATCAGTCCGTCCAGGTCCGGATAGGTAAAAATACAGACTTTGTTTTTGTCGTCTTCCATATAGGTCCGGGAGTGGGGCACCCGACCTTCGGTCCGGATTTCCTTCGGCCCTTTGCAGGGGGTTATGGCGATGGCCGCTTTTGTGATGATTCCCAGCTGGCCATGGTTCCCGAAGTAGCCTTTGATGATGCCGCGAAGTCCCGGGCCGGGGCCGTCGGGGCAGAACCAGCCGCTGCCGGATCCCAGGGAGCCGGTGCGGAGGATTTCCCCTTCCGGCGTGACCATTTCCACACTGAGAAGGTAACGGTTCGCGCGGGAAGTGCCGTGCTGGTTATGGTTGTCGCCGGAGGAACTGGTGAAATTCGCCAGAACGGATCCGCCGGGACCTACGGCGGCGGTTACATAGGAGAAGCCGAGCCGGCGCAGTTCCGGGTAGAGCTGGACGTGGCGGACACCGGGCTCTATCACAACGTAACGGTCCCCGGTATTGATTTCAAGGATCCGGTTCATCCGGCGCAGGTCGATCAGGATCGTACCATTCCGGTTGGCGTAGGCTTCCGCGCTGGCGCCGGAAACGGACACGACAAAACAGATTCCGTATTGCCGGCAGATCCGGACGATTTTCTGAACTTCCTCCGTGCTGCCGGGAAGCAGGATGGCGTCCGCGGTATGATACTGGAACGGGACTTCCGGTGTTTTGGAACGGTTGCCGGCCAGAATGTATTCCCTGCTGCTGATATGCTGTTTTCCGACGGCTTCTTCCAGAGCCTGATACGCTTCGGTTGGAATACTCATGGGTCATTCCTCCTTTCCGGACAAAGCCTGGGAAAGCAACACTGTCAGATCATAGCACCGAAGTCCGTTCCCTGAGGGATCGGACAAATTGTCTTCGCAGAAAGGACAGCAGGAGATCAGGGCTTTTGCTCCTGCATAAGCGGCTTCCCGTCTGCGTTCGGAGCCTGCCTGTGTCCGGGCTTCCGATGAAAGAACGGACGGACCGCCGCCGCAGCACCAGGCTTCTTCCATGTGCCGGGGCATTTCCGCAAGTGTCAGGCCGGGAATCGCTGATATCAGATCCCTGGGTTCCTGATAGATGCCGTGTTCCCCGCGGCGCCAGGCCTTGGGCGGATCAAGGAGGCCGAACGGACGCATTTCACCATTCCAGGGAACGTAGGTTTCCGACCTTCGGCCAAGCAGGCAGGGATCATGGTAGGCGACCGTACCGGAAAGATCAACCGGGTTCAGACGGATGCCTTTTTCCTTTATCGCCGCGGCCGCGATTTCCGTGATATGCCGGACCTCGAACGGAAACTCACAGACCCGGGGATAGCCGCCTTTGAAGGCGCCGAAGCATTCCCCGCAGGCCGTGATGATCCGGCGGATTCCGCGCTTCCGCAGTGAGTCGATCTGTTGGTGAACGACGGATTCAAACTCGTCGGTACAGCCTGTCTGCCACAGATGAATGCCGCAGCATTGTTCGTCCTCCAGCAGCACAAAGGGGATATCCAGAGCCGTCAGGACGTGAACAGCGGCTTTGGCCGTTTCCGGGCGGCGATAGGCAGCGGCGCAGCCGATAAACAGCGCAGTATCCGCACCCTTCGCACTCCTGAAGCCTTCCGGGAGCCATTGGAAACGTTTTGCGGGATCTTCCCCGTAAATATTTCCGGTCCTTACCGTATTGTCCCGGATTTCGGCAAAAGCATCCGGAAGGGTTCCCCGGTGCGCGCAGTCTTCCCGAAGGGCGAGAATCGTATCCAGCACTTCCATATCCCGCACGCTTTTGCAGTTCACGTCGCACGCTCCGCACAGGGTGCAGGTTCCGATCATTTCTTCCAGACCGTCTCCGTACGCAAGCGTTCCGTTCATCACTTCTCCCGCGATATTGAGGTAGCCCTGGCCGGAGTAGGCGTCAAAACCGTAATACTGCTGCACCGGGCAGATTTCGGCAAAATCCCAGCCGTGCATCTGGGAGGGGTGCAGCCATTTGCATTGTCCGCAATGATTGCAGGACTCCATTGTATACTGATAATTCTGAAGCTGATCCATGGCGTACCTCCCTATAAGCAAAGCCGGCCGGGGCAGAGAATCCGGTCAGGATCGAAGATTGCCTTCAGCTTGCGGATCGCTTCCGTACCCACGGGATCTTTTTCGAAAACCTTTTCCGTAATCGGTCCCTTGGGACTGTCGAAAAAGGCGCCGGCGCGAAGAAGCCGTTCTTCGATCTTTTCGATGGCTGCTTTTGCGGCCCCGGATTCGGCGGTATTGTCATGATACCGGTCGAAAGAAATACGGAAAGCCCGGCCCTGGACCTGCGGCAGGAGAGTAATGCCGAGATTTTCCGGCACACATTCTGCGGATCCGGTTACAACCGCGGTCAGTTCCGCCGTCCTGCCGGGAGGCGCGAGAAATTCCGAACCGAAGGAGCCGCCTGTGCGATCTTTCCAGTAGATCTCCGAGCGGTCACAGTCCAGCAGACGTTCTTCAATCCGCGGCTCCATGCCGTTCAGATAAGGCAGCTCTGGCCGGCATTTCAGACCGGCGGTTTCCGTCATGTCCGTCAGATAGCCGGTGTAGATGCGGACTCTTTCCTCCGGGTAACGTTCGTAGCCGCAGACCCGGCAGAGCAGGATCCAGGGATCCGCTGCCTGCATCAGATGCTTTCGGCCGGCCTCATCTTCGGAGAATGCCATGGCAAACTGGACCCGGTCCAGGATCAGGCAGTCGTCCGGAACCCGCTTCAGCAGAAGATCGCTGGCCAGGCGGACCAGCTTGTCCAAAGAGTCGGAGGTTATAAAGAAGAGCCGGCTCAGGGACGGAAGCACTTCCGCCTTCATTGTGGCCCACGTCACAAAGCCCATGGTGCCCTGCGCGCCGCAGACAAAGCGGATAAAATCGATGGTTCCCGGTCCCCACGGGCTGACCATGTCGGCTTTCAGCTCTTCGAAGGGGCCCGGCCCCGCGGCGGATCCGGTGCGGAAAACATCCCCCGTGCCGTACACAATTTCGGCGTTCAGCAGGGGATCGTGATAGTCATACTGGTATTTGGGAACGATTCCGCCGTTTCGCTCCAGAAGCGAAGCGACAGCCGATTTTTCCGGACGGGGAAGGAACGGGTGATTCAGCCGCATTCCGGCCTTCTTCACTTCGGGAAGAAGGTCCGAAAACGTTACCCCTGCTTCCGCGCGGACATACCGGTTTCTCCGGTCGATCCGGAGAATATGGTTCATTCTGGAAAAGGAAACGGTATCCGGTCCGTCCGGTCCGGTTTCCGGAAGCGGAAACGCGGAGCTTACCGGGATCAGGGGCCGGCCGGATTTCCGGGCTTCCTTGACGATAGCCTGCAGACCGGTCAGGTTTTCGGGAAAAAAGATCATGATTCACCTCTTTTCGTTCCGGCTCCAATGGATACAGGGCTGCCGCACCGGCAAAGCGGAAACGGCAGCCCCGGGAAGGTTCATTTACAGCAGCAGAGAACGCGAGCTTTTATGGAAGGATCACATCCTGTGCCAGCAGCGCTTCTCTTAAGTCCGCATACGGAAGATCCCGCACGGATATTCCGCGGCTGACCGCCATGGCGGCGGCGGTTCCGGCAGCCTGTCCGAAGCACATGCAGTGCGGGACGAGGTTGAAGCAGGAATTCGCTTCATCGTCGGAAGAGAAGGCGCGGCAGGCCACCAGCAGACCTTCGGTCTCCTTCGGGAGCAGCGTGCGGAACGGAATGTAAACCACCGGATGGGCCAGACTGTCCGCGCCGCGGTCGTTGTTGGGGAAGACCGCGATTGTATCCTCAAAGGGTTCTTCGCGCGTCAGGTCTTCGGTCCGGAGAGAATATTCGCCGATCAGACGCAGTCCGCCTGTCGTACCCAGCTGCGGGCAGGTCAGCGCGATGTAGCTGTTTTCAAAGCCCGGAGCCTTATCCCGCAGGAGCTCCCAGGTCTTTACCGCTTTTTCGCGGGCGGCGACGTCCATGCGGGTCATTTCCTCCACGTCCGTCTGGCAGTTGGTGATAAAGTGCGGGTGCAGCCAGGCGACGTTTTCCTGATTTTTCAGCATTCCGCGGAAGAAGTACAGATAGAGTCCCTTGTCATGCAGCTCGTTTTTCAGAGCGATATAGTCGTTCTGACGTGAACTGATGAATTTGTCATATGCTCGGAAGTTTACGCCTCCGATCCAGAAACCGAAGCAGAGATGTTTGATCCGCAGCGCGAAGTCGATATTGTCTTCATAAGCGGTTCCGGAACGCGGGATCAGGTCGCCGTCGCCGGTGCAGTCGATCACGACTTTGCCAAGGACAGCCTGACGGCCGGATTTGCTTTCGAAGATGATTCCCTTAACGGTATTGCCTTCCATGACAACATCCGTTACCAGGGAGTGAAGATACAGCTTGACGCCGGCTTCCATGACCATCCGGTTGATCTCGTTCTTCCCGATTTCGGGGTCGATGATCGTAGTGTAGAGCAGGCAGTCCTTGCCTTCCTTGTTCTTCCGGATGAAGAAATGATGGAAGCTGCAGTCTTTGTAATACTTCAGGACTTCGGGTTCCGTCGAACCCCAGTCTTCTTCCTTGGGACGGAAGGCGGCATCCTGGTTATCCAGCCGCGTCATCAGTTCCTCGCAGATACCTCCGATCCAGCGC
>CADBNG010000398.1 GCA_902795985.1 uncultured Lachnospiraceae bacterium | reverse complement strand
GGCGGCACGATCGAGCAGGGGATACGCCTGGAAACATCGATGCATTCCGGCCGTGCAGGCAGCTGGGATACCATGGGAACTGATTTGTTCAGTGAATAAGCGCGGAAAGAGTACTGGATAATCAGCATCTGCCCTTGTCAGCTCACTTATACACGATCCTTCGGTTATTCGGCTGATACGGATGGGCCTTACTGACGTTTCCCATCCATTCGTAGTCGATATCGCAGGCAGTGTTTCCGGCGTCCAGATCCTCCAGAGCGGCGAGCATGGTATCGAAGAGTTCTGCGTTCATCGGTGCGTCACTGTGCCCGTGCAGGATGATGTCAAAGGTATTCCGCAGGGGCAGAAGACGCTTCATGGAGGCAATCTGTGTTTTTACAGGCTGTGATTCCGGAAGCTGAAGCCACAGATGCTCCACAATGCCGTCGCCGGAAAACAGAATACGGTCTTTCCGGTCCAGCAGAACGATTTCACCGGCCGTATGCCCCGGGAAATAGATCACTTCGATTGAGAGTCCGCCCAGGTCGAAGATGTGTCCGTCATCCACATGCTCATAGGGCGGATAACTGACGTTGAACGAACGGATCGCTTCCTGAAGCTCCGGGAAGTCCATGTCTTCCTTTGTCAGTTCCAGATCCGCCAGATTCATATAGGCTTTCTCAAAGCTCCAGTTCCCGCCGAAATGGTCAATATGCCCATGGGTGTTCACCAGGATCAGCGGCAGGTCTGTCAGGGATTCGGCCGCTTCACGGATATTGGCAAGCCCGATGGACGTGTCGATGACCAGCGCCTGCTTTTCTCCTGCAACGACGTAACATGCCGCGTCGTGGTCGTCCAGCAGCCATACATGGTCATTAACGGGCACGATTTTAGGCTTTCTTAACTGATATTTCATACTGTCCTCCATACTGAAATAATCATCATAATTCATGATTCGGGCAAATGCTGAGAGTTCATCCGGAGCTAAGGCTCTCCGGGCCCATCCGCAGCATTTGCCCCTTCTTTATATTTTACCACAGTTTACGTTATAACAAAAGCATAATCCTTTTTCTGTGCCGGCGGAGGCGTAGAAGGAAAGAAGGCGCGTGAGACTTTGTTTGCACGGAGCGAGCCGGGATTTCGGAGACAGGACCGGACAGACTGATTATTCTTGACAGGCTGAATGCAAATCGGTATATTTCAATTATATAAAGCATGATTTGAACACATAATATGATGTTGTTTATATGACAGGGATCCTGAATGAGCACATGAAACGGAGGGAAGCCTATGGCACTTTTGACCCATGATTATTATTGTCCAAAGCTGGGGATGGCATCGGAACTTCGGATGCTGATACCGGATCTGTGTCTGCATGGAAAGGAAGTGCCCGAAGGTGTGCTCTATCTGCTTCCGCCGCAGGGAGAAAGCGGGCTGTCTCTGATCACGGAAACAGGAATCATGCCATACCTCGAAAGCGGAAGGATCGTCACCGTGATCCCGCCCTGTCTTCAGGGCTGTTTTACAAATATGGTGTTCGGTTATCCTTTCTATCAGTCGTTGAAGTATGTCCGGGAATATTTGAAAGCCTGTTTTCCTGGACTTGCGGCGGAAAAAGGAAAAAACGCGATCGCGGGTTTTGGAATCAGTGCCATGGCAGCGCTCCGGTGGGCTATGGAGGAGCCGGACTATTTCTCCTGCATCGGTTCAATCTACGGTATACCGGATCCGGCAATGAGACCGCAGGGATATTTTACCGAACAGCGCCTTACAGATTTGTTTGGAAATCCGGAGGAACGGCTGAAAAAAAGAGAAGCATTTCTTGCCGACTGCCGTGAGACGTCCGCGGAGAACATTCATCTCTATTCCACTTCGATTGAGCCGGGATACGAGTCGACGCTAAGGGCTGCGGAGGCGCTGGGTTCCCATGGAAAACTTCATCTTGACGAAGCGAGGCCTCAGCAGCTCAAGTCGTTCCTGAATCTTTACTTCGATAAAATCTGCTGCGGGAGGTGAATTCAAATGTCACTGAGTAAGCTTGAATTCTTTTCGGATACACTTCAGATGGATCAGTCACTCTACATTATCCTTCCGGATAAGGGAGAAGGCGCACCGCCGGAGCCGGCGCCGCCGAAAGACGGTTATCCAGTTTTGTACCTGCTGCACGGCACCTCTCACGACTGCAGCCATTTCCTGCGCTACACGTCCATTGAACGATACGCGGCAGACCGGAAGGTAGCGGTGGTGACCCCGTCGGCACAGCTTTCCGGCTATGCGGACATGGCACACGGGGAACCCTTCTTTACTTATCTGACAGAAGAGGTACCGCAGATTGTTAAAAGTCTTTATCCCATATCAGGAAAACGCGAGGATACCTTTGTGGCCGGCGTTTCCATGGGCGGCTATGGGGCCGCGAAGATCGGCCTGACTTACCCGGAGCGTTACGCGGCCATCGGCGCGCTTTCCAACGGCAATCATGCCTATATCCGGCCGATTGGATTCCATGCGAGGAATGCCAATGAAGAATTTCCCGCAAGTATTACCGACGCCCGTCACCTGCT
>CADBNG010000397.1 GCA_902795985.1 uncultured Lachnospiraceae bacterium | reverse complement strand
TTTGCGTCAGCGGGGGCGCTCCGGGAAGCCGACCTTTTTCTGGACCTTCCGGAGGGTTTTGCTGGAATAGTAGCGGGCTTTATCCGCGTTGTCCTTGATAATGCGGTCCACGTAGGCTTTATCCTTATCCAGTTCGGCCATGCGGGTCTGAAGTGGGACGAGGATCTCGTTAACCGCGGTGCTTACCGCTTCCTTTAAAACGCCGTAGCCGCAGCCGTCAAATTCCCGGACGACGGCATCGGGGGTGAGATCTTTGCAGGCGCAGTAAATGTCGATCAGGTTTTTCAGGCCGGGCTGCTCGTCCCGGTAGGCAATCACGCCTTCGGAATCCGTTACGGCGCGTTTGCATTTGCGGACAACCGTGTCCGCGTCGTCCGTCAGATAGATGCTGGCGTTGGGATTCTCGTCGGACTTGGACATCTTTTTGGACGGATCCTGCAGGGACATGATCTTCGCTCCGGTCTTGCCGATATAGGCTTCCGGAACCGTGAAAACGTCCCCGTAAATGTTGTTGAAACGGACGGCCAGATCCCGGGTCAGTTCCAGATGCTGCATCTGGTCCACGCCCACCGGCACGACGTCCGCCTGGTACAGCAGGATGTCCGCGGCCATCAGAACCGGATAGGTATAAAGACCGGCGTTGATATTGTCCGCATGTTTGGCGGATTTATCCTTGAACTGGGTCATACGGTTCAGTTCGCCCATGTAGGTAAAGCAGTTCAGGATCCACGCCAGCTCGGCATGTCCCGATACATGGGACTGATAATACAGGCAGGCCTTCTCCGGATCGATCCCGGCCGCGATATAAAGCGTCAGCAGCCGGCGGGCGCGTTTGCGCAGTTCCGCGGGATCCTGACGGACCGTAATGGAATGCATGTCCACGACACTGTAGAAGCATTCGTATTCTTCACTTAATTTCACCCAGTTCTTCAGGGCTCCCAGATAGTTGCCGAGTGTCAGATTTCCGGTGGCCTGCATGCCTGAGAATAATACTTTTTTTCCGTCTAACATGGTTCTCTTCCTAACTTTTTAAATCTCTCCCGTACGGCGGTTCCTGCCTAACGGCCGGCGCTTTACTGCCGGTAACTTTCCATAATCATTTCAAACAGCGGAATGGACCGGCGCACCATATCCGGGTCCACGCAGTACGACAGCCGTACATAACCCGGCGCGCCGAAGGTCTCGGCCGGAACGACCAGCACTTCGTGTTTTTTCGCCCGCTCAAAGAAGCGTTCGGTATCGCCGTCGGGGGCTTTGACCATCAGGTAGAACGCCCCGTCCGGATGAACGCATTCGTATCCGGCTTTCGTCAGGCCGGTGTACAGAACGTCCCGGTTTTCCCGGTAAACCGCCAGATCCGGCTGCGCCTTGATGCAGCGGGCGACAACCTGCTGCAGAAAACTGGGAGCGCAGACATAACCCAGCGCGCGGCCCGCTCCGCAGACCGCCGTATAAACTTCCTGCGCGTGATCCGCCTCCGGCTGAACGCAGATGTAACCGATCCGCTCACCGGGAATCGAAAAGGATTTGCTGAACGAATAGGCCACAATCGTGTCCTTATAGATTCTCGGAATAAACGGCACTTCCATATCGTAGGCCAGTTCCCGGTAGGGTTCATCCGAAAGAATATAGATCGCCCGCCGCGTCTCGGCATTCTTCTTCGCCAGGACCTTCGCGATCTGCTGCAGCTTCTCCTTTTTGTAAATCGCGCCCGAAGGATTGTTCGGGGAATTCAGCAGAAGGATCTTTGTTTTATCCGTAATGGCCGCCTCGATGGCGTCGACGTCCGGCTGCAGCGTGCCATGCTCTCCCGGCACCGGAACGAATTTATATCCGGCTGTTTTCGCGAAAACCTCGTACTCCGGGAAATACGGCATGGGAACGATAATCTCGTCGCCTTCCTCATACAGGGCCGTCATGGCAATTTTCAGAGCCGCGGCGGCACCGCAGGTCATGTAGATATGCTCGCCGGTTACATCCGTACCGAACCGCTCGTTCAGATCCTGGGCAATCACGTTCCGGACGTTCATGTCTCCGGGGCCCGCCGTATAACCGTGCAGGTCCAGCGGCTTCATCTCGTTCAGAAGGCTGCGGAACGCTTCCTGCACTTCCTGGGGCGCGGGAACCGAGGGGTTTCCGAGACTGAAATCATAAAGGTTTTCCCGGCCGATGACCTTAGCCCGGGCCTGGCTGTAGGAAAAAATCGAACGGATCACGGAACTCTTTGCGCCGTAGCCGTACATTTCGTCTGAATACATAGTTTTTCTCCTGTCTTTGGGTGATTCATTCGACGGTCAGCCCTCTGCCGAGCGCCGTGGAATAGATGATTTTTTCCTTCACTTTTCCGCCGGTCGCGGCCTCCAGAGCTTTCGCATAATAATACACCTGTTTCCCGTATTTGTCCACCAGCGAGGCCCCGTCGTCCGGGACGTAATCCGTCTTGTAATCGACGATCACGTACTCCCCGTCTTCGAGGAAAAAGGCATCGATGATTCCCTGCGCCAGCAGCTCTTCCTCTTCCGGCCAGCCGTCAAAAGCCAGGGACGCGGGAATGGAAAACGTAAACGCCTGCTCCCGCCAGAGCTGTCCCCGCAGCGCAGCCTGCTTCATGCGGATTCCCACCGGCGATTCAAGAAACGCCGTGATTTCCTCCGGACGGACGGCCGCGGCTTCCGCTTCGGTAAAATATCCGTTGTCCCTCAGCTCCGCGATCATGCTGCGGACCGTTTCCCCGGCATCCTGCCCGTCCAGCCGGGAATAATCCAGCATTTCGAAGACTTTGTGATAAATCGTTCCCTTCGCGGCGCCCCGGATCTCCTCTTTTTGTGTTTCCCGGGCAAAAGAGGGAAGGTACGGAACCACCACCGGCTCTTTTTCGAAGACCGCTCCCTGCTCTTCTTCGCTCATTTCATCCGTCAGGTATTTCAGCTGCGTCACGGTCATCTTCCCCGGAATGCCTTCCGGCACCCGGTACGGATAGGAAAACGAACGGATGGCTTCCAGCTCCTCCCGCACTGCCGGGTCATAAACGGTTTCCGGATCCGCTTCCAGCAGCCGTTTCAGCACCGATTCTTCTTTGGAAGCCTGCTGCTCCAGTTTATCATCCAGCGAAATCTTTGTTTCCGTTTTGGTCCGGATGCAGGGTTCTTTCAGCCCGTGCAGCGCCAGAATCAGCCAGTCGGCGAAACTGCCGTGC
>CADBNG010000396.1 GCA_902795985.1 uncultured Lachnospiraceae bacterium | reverse complement strand
GACGTGACAAACCACGGGAAATCCTACTTTGACGCTGTTTACTGGGCAGTGGATAAGGGGATCACGAAGTGTTCGGTCACCTTCCGCCCGGACGATCCGGTAACCCGCGGAGAGTTCGTAGCCTTCCTGTACCGCTATGCGAACAAGCCGAAGGTCGGCTCGGTGACGACGAAGTTTACCGATGTCACCCCGAACACGAAGTTTGCGAAAGAGATCACCTGGGCGGTGAACAAGGGCATTATCAAGGGCTTCTCCGATAAGACCTTCCGTCCGGACGATACCCTGACCCGCGAACAGTGCGCAACCATGCTCTGGCGGTACGCGGGCAAGCCGGATCCGAAGACGACGAAGAACCCGTTCTCCGACGTGAAGAAATCCGGATCGGACTCCTACAAAGCGATCCTCTGGGGTTCGAAGAACGGCATTATAAAAGGATCGAAAGGCAAGTTCCTGCCGAAGGATCTGTGCTCGCGCGCGAATGTGGTACTGTTTTTGAACCGGGTTAATAATCTGCCCGGCGCATAAGCACGGTCCCCAAAAAGCATCCTGATGAGTCGAAGGTCCCATCCGTTTCAAAATGACGGATGGGACCTTTTACTGAATAAAGTAAAAAGGAGAATGGCCGGTCCTCTATATCCGGCGGCTCTCCTGGTTTTATAAAAAAGATACGGGATGGAAAGAAACATGTCAAGACAGATTGATTACAGGATTGTATATGCAGCAGCCTGTTTTTGTGTATAATAATACCCGTTCAAAATATAATTCTTAGTTCATTTATATACATTGACTGATAATATTTTATGCTCAACGATAAAGAATCATCAAATAAAAGAAGAGGGCTGGTAAAAACGATTCTGAAAGATCTTCTGATCTGCGGGATATGCTCCATTTCCGGTCTGCTGCTTTTGCTTCTGGGATACCATCTTCCTAAGGACAATATCCTTCAAAACATGCGGACATCAGCGGAAACCATCCGCAGCGAAGGAACCTATCCGGTTCTGTCGGAATCCTTTACCAGCCAGCTGGACAACTGGACCGATTCGGTCATGCTTCTGGAAATCGCCGAAGAAACGGATCTGTCTGCAACGGAGAAGGCCCTTCGTGTGCCGAGAGGGAAGATGAACGGGCTGACGCCTGCGGAAACCCTTTCGGAGCATTTTACCAACGGAACCCCGTATGATGAAACTGCTTTTTACGCCCGTTACTGGCATGGGTATCTTCCTGTTCTGAGGATTCTTTTTGAAGGACTGGATTACGCAAAAATCCGGATATTGAACGCTGTGGTTCAGATCCTCCTGTTTCTTGCTTCGTGCTTTCTTCTGGCAAAAAAAGCGTCCCGGCTGCTGCTTGTTCCGTGGATACTTGCCTACGGTATGATGATGCCGCCGGCTCTTTTCCGCAGCCTTCAGTTTTCATCCTGTTATTATGTCTATATGCTCTCTGTAATTGCGTTACTGTGTATGAACGAAAAACAGCGCAGGGAAAAAGCAGCTGCAGTCTTTCTTTTTACCGGTATTGCGCTGGCCTATTTTGATTTCTTCACTTATCCGGCCGCCGCATTCGGAGTGCCGGCGGCAGTATGCCTGATTCTGGAAGGAACGCAGCCGCTGAGAAATCGTCTTATAAACCTGCTTCGTTACGGCCTGTCCTGGCTGTTCGGTTATGGCGTAATGTGGATTCTGAAGTGGGTGCTGGCCGGGCTGATTCTTCACCGGAATGTCTTTTCGGAAGGACTTGGGGCCGCCGCCGCCCGAATGGCGCATTCCGGAACGGACGAATCCCTGGTTTACCGGCCTTCCGCGGTGATTGCTCAGAATTATCAGGCTTTTGCCCGTTCGCCGTTTTTCTGGGCCTTAATTGCCTGCTGCGTTGTTTTCCTTCTCATTCTTTTCCTTAGAAGAGGAAAAAACGCGGAAAACCTGTTTTCCGGACTGCTTCCTTTTCTTCTTCTGGGCCTGATTCCGGTCGTCTGGTTTGCGGTTACGGTTAATCACAGCGCCGTCCATTACTGGTTTGCCAATAAAGCCTGTGTTGTTACGTTCCTTGCTGTACCTTTTGGACTTGCGGAGCGGATCACAGACACAGGGGTATCCGAAAAAACACATTTATGATAATATGCTTGAATGAAACTCTGTCGTCCGAACCCTAAACGGTTACCGGCCTGCCTGCAGGAACGCTTCCATGTCTGACATAAAGAAAATCGTATTTAAAATTCTGAAGCTTTCCATCGGAAAGAAAACGATCCTCGGCGTACTGATCCTGACGGTCGTCCTTTCCGCGGTTTCTATTATGATCGGTTCCGCGCTTCAGAGGGATGGACGTATCCGGAATTACGAGGAGGACACCTGGAAGCTGGCAAGAACCGTTGCGATTCTCCTGGATGGTGCCAATGCCCCGGAAATTTTTGAGCAGGTGCATACAATACGGGAGCAGATTCCGGATGACCTTTACACGGAAATCGACAAATGCTGGCACGATCTGGAAAATGCCGGTGAAGAAACCGACAGTGAAGCGTTGCTTCGGACTTCCGAAAGATATTCCCAATTGCTGCAGGAGTACCGGGCTTATTTTGAATCCCTTAAAACGGAAGAGTTTTTGCAGATCCGTTCTTCTCTTGCTTCGGTTGCCCGGGAAAACGATATTGAAGCGGTCGAGATCTTCCTTGTCGATCCGGAACGGAAAACGACGGTCAATGTATTTACCGGATGCGCCGAGGAAGAACTGGACCGTTCCTATGCATTGAATCAAACAGGGGTAGAATCGTCTTACATGGAGGGATTCGAGGAATTTATGCAGAACGGCAGTAAGGGACCGTTCAGTACAAATTACGGGGATCCGATGACAAGGGGTACCATCTATGCCGGCATCGCTCCTTATTACCATCCCGATACCGGAGAAATTATTGCGTATGTGCTGGCAATGGATCTGTGGGACGAGATCGTAGTGGACCAGGAAAATTACTTCCGCAGTTATCTGATCGGAGTGATCCTTGCCGCTCTTGCAATGTCAATCATTGCCAATCTGGTAACGAGACAATTAATTGTCCACCCGCTGGAAAAAATGGGTCGTGCCGCTGAGGACTATGCGGCAAGTGAGGAAAAGATCGGAAAAGCGTTCTTCCGGGATCTGGAAATCCGAACCGGCGATGAGATTGAAGTACTGAGCAATACTCTTCAGAATCTGGAAATCGAGCTGGGGGATTATTTTACCGAACTGACCCGGGTAACGAAGGAAAGAGAGCGGATCAGCGCGGAACTGAATGTCGCATCCCGTATTCAGGCGGATATGCTCCCGAACGTCTTTCCTCCGTTCCCGGACCGCACTGAGTTTGATTTGTATGCCCTGATGCATCCGGCAAGGGAAGTGGGCGGAGACTTTTATGATTATTACTTCATAGATAAGGATCATCTTGTCCTGACAATTGCGGACGTCTCCGGAAAAGGGGTTCCGGCCGCGCTGTTCATGGTGATATCCAAGACGATTCTGAAAAACTGCGCCGGGAACGGCGGCAATCCCGCGGGAATACTGAACGCCGCCAACCATCAGCTCTGCGAGGGGAACGATTCGGATATGTTCGTTACCGTCTGGCTGGGCATTCTGACGCTTTCCACAGGAGAACTTGTCTGCGCCAATGCGGGGCATGAACATCCTCTGATCCGACGCCGGGGTGAAAAGTATGAGCTGATCCGGACAAAACATAAGCCGGTACTCGGCGCGATAGACGGCCTGAAATACACAAACGAAGAGTACCGTCTGCATCCCGGGGACGTCCTGTTTGTTTATACTGACGGCGTTCCGGAGGCTTCGGCCGCGGACAACACGATGTATACAACAGAACGTCTGACCGATGCCTTAAACAATACAGCGGAAACAGACGATCCTGAAAAGATATTAAATGAGGTTCTTGCAAGCGTGCAGAATTTTGTCGGCGACGCCCCTCAGTTTGATGACCTGACGATGATGTCCCTCGTCTATCATGGAAATACAGACCGGATAACGAACACTGAACAGGGAGAAACACGATGATGAGCGGAATTGAAATGGAATCATTAACGATGGAGCAGGAGAGCAGACTCAGCCGGCTGAAAGAAATCATCCGGGATCTTGGCTCTCTGGCTGTGGGCTTTTCCGGAGGGGTGGACTCCTCCCTGCTGCTGGCGGTTGCCCATGAAGTGCTGGGAGATCGTGCAGTAGCCGTTACGGCAGTGGATGCATCGATCCCGGAACGGGAACAGAAAGAAGCCGAAGAATTCTGCCGTGAACGGGGAATCCGGCATTTCATCTGCACTGTGGATCCGATGAAGAATGAGCAGTATCGCCATAACAG
>CADBNG010000395.1 GCA_902795985.1 uncultured Lachnospiraceae bacterium | reverse complement strand
ATTACAAAGTCTCCTGTTTCGCTCCCAGGTTATAAAAAACCGTATGAAAAATCATAGAATCATCCGTTGCTATCATACCACGCGGGCAAAAGAAAAGGAAGTATATGAAATATCCCATATCCTTCAGCGCAAAAACTGCCGGACAGTTTTTCCGCTGTCCGGCAGTGTCTGCTCATCTGCTGATTTATTCACTTTTCTTCAATTTTCATTTCAATTCCGGATATTAACGTTCAAGTCCACCGTTTTCACTTCGTCGCCCGACAGTGAACAGCTTCTCCCGTCCGGCTGGTGGAAGCCCACAAAGAAGCGGTATTCGCTGCCGTCAAGGAAGCGGTTTCCGTCATCATCTACCACGGTCAGTTCTTCGGCAGGCACCGGGATCCTGACAGTCAGGTTTTCTCCCGCCGGCACATGAACGCGTTTGAAACCGCAAAGATGCCAGTTTTCCCCGGCATACGCGGATGCCGTGTTCTTCACATACACCTGGAACACCTCGTCGGTATCGCAGTCCCCGACGTTTCGGACGGCTGCCTGAATGACAACCCGGGGATCCCCGACCTCAGGCACGTCGGCCTGCACATCCTCTGCCAGTACGCGTCCATAGGTCAGCCCGTACCCGAACGGATAGAACGCCTCTTCCTTCATATACCGGTACGTCCGGCCCTGCATGGAATAATCTTCAAAATCCGGCAGCCCGGCAAGATCCCTGTAAAACGTGACGGGAAGCTTACCCGACGGCGAACAGTCACCGAACAGGATTTCTCCCAGCGCCAGTCCGCCTCTCGCGCCCGGATACCAGGCCTGCAGAACTGCGCCGCAGTGGTCATGCGCATAAGACAGATCCATTGCGCTGCCGGTACAGTTGACCATAATCACCGGCTTTCCGACGGCACATACAGCTTCCAGCAAAAGGCGCTGCGGCTCCGGCAGCATCAGGTCGCCTTTGTCTCCTGACGCGTAGGCATTTCCGGTGTCGCCTTCCTCGCCTTCCATCGTCTCGTCAAGGCCCAGGCACAGAACAACCACATCACTGTATTTCGCCACTGTCTTTGCCTCGGCGAGCCTGTCCATCGGCAGGAGGGACATCGGCTCCACACGGTCCGCGCCGAGCGCGCAGCCCTGGGAATACAGGATCCTGCATCCGTCCCCGGCCGTTCTTCGGATTCCTTCCAGAAGCGTAATATATTCCGAAGCGGTTCCATGATAGTTTCCGATCAGGGCGCTGCGGCTGTCCGCGTTCGGCCCGATCACGCCGATGGTTCTGACCTTCTCCCGCGAAAGCGGCAGGAGACCGTCATTCTTCAGAAGCACGATTCCCTTTCTGGCCATGTCTTCCGCCGTGGCCAGATGTTCCGGCGCTTCAACCATGGTATACGGTATCCGGTCATATTCGCAGTCGTCATCCATCAGGCCCAGCATTATCCGGGTCGTCATCAGCCGCACTGCTGCCTGTGTGATCTCCTCGCCGGTAACCAGTCCCTCCTGATAGGCCCGGATAATCCACAGATATGTATTGCCGCAGTTAAGGTCGCAGCCGGCTTTCAGTGCCATCGCCGCGGACTCTGCCGGTCCTGCCGTCAGGCCGTGATGCTCATGAAAGTCCCGGATAGCCCAGCAGTCGGAAACAAAGTGTCCTTCAAATCCCCACTCGCCGCGCAGCTTATCCACCATCAGCGTCTTCCCGCCGCAGCAGGCTTCTCCGTTCGTCCGGTTGTAGGCACCCATCACGGTTTCCACACCGGCTTCCGTCACCAGCGCTTTAAATGCCGGCAGGTAGGTTTCTTCCATGTCCTTTTTGGAAGCTATGGCATTAAATTCATGCCTCAGGGCTTCCGGGCCGGAGTGCACCGCGTAATGCTTCGCGCAGGCGGCGGTCTTCAGATACTTTCCGTTTCCCTGGAGTCCCCGCACAAAAGCTTTTCCGAGCTCCTTCGTCAGGAACGGATCTTCCCCGTAGGTTTCCTGGCCGCGCCCCCATCTGGGATCGCGAAAGATATTGACGTTCGGGCTCCACATGGTCAGGCCCTTATAAATGTCACGGTCTCCTTCCCCGCTGTTGGCATTATATTTTGCCCTGGCCTCTGTTGAGATCTGGTCAGCGGCCTTTTCAAACAGCTCCGTATCAAAGGTTGCCGCCATCCCGATGGCCTGCGGATACACTGTCGCCGTCCCGGCTCTCGCCACTCCGTGAAGGGCTTCATTCCACCAGTTAT
>CADBNG010000394.1 GCA_902795985.1 uncultured Lachnospiraceae bacterium | reverse complement strand
TTGTATACAATATTGCAGCGTGAAAGGAGGGGTGCGGTCCATGGATGAATTCCGAGAGATCATCGAAAAGTCAGAAGAAGAGACACAAAAAGAACTGATCGCCCTCCTGAATGAGAAGCAGTACGGAACGCTGCGTTCCGTTCTCGGGGACATGAACGAAGCCGATATCGCGGCGGTCATGGATACCATGGAGGATGAAGACTCTCTGAAGATCTTCCGGATCCTCCCGAAAGATCTGGCGGCGGAGGTTTTCCCGCTTCTGGAAGTGGATGACCAGAAATACATTATCATGTCCCTTTCCGACCGGGAAGCGTCGAGCATCATCGATAATCTGATGGCGGATGACGCTACGGATATCCTGGAAGAGATGCCGGCCAATGTGGTCAAGAGGATCCTGGCCAACGCGAGTCCGGAAACACGGAAAGACATAAACCATCTGCTGCGGTATCCGGACGATTCCGCCGGCAGCATCATGACGGTCGAGTACGTCGACCTGAAAGAGAACATGACGGTTGCCGACGCGATCACGCGGATCCGCCGGATCGGCCTGGATTCCGAAACGATCAACGTCTGCTATGTTCTGGACAATACACGTGTACTGAAAGGGACCGTGGCGCTGCGCTACCTGCTGCTCCTGGATCAGGACGCCGTTATCGGCGAGATCATGAATGACAACGTTATCAGCATCAATACGATGACCGACCAGGAAGAAGCGGCGCAGATGTTTCAGAAATACGACTTCACCGTTCTTCCCGTTGTAGATAACGAGGACCGGATGGTCGGCATCATCACGATCGACGACGTCGTCGACATCATCGAAGAAGAGGCTACAGAGGATATCGAAAAGATGGCCGCCATTATCCCTACGGATAAGCCGTATCTTCGCGTCGGGGTGCTGGAGACATACAGAAAGCGTATGCCGTGGCTGCTGTTCCTGATGATCTCGGCAACCTTTACCGGAGCGATCATCACCCGGTATGAATCGGCGCTGGCCGCCTATATCGTGCTGACTTCTTCGATCCCGATGCTGATGGACACCAGCGGCAACGCCGGCTCGCAGGCCAGCGTTTCCATCATCCGTGGTCTGTCTCTGCAGGAGATCAAATTCGGCAATCTGGCGCAGGTCATCTGGAAAGAGATCCGGGTGGCGGTGCTGTGCGGCCTTACGCTGGCGGCCGTGAACTTTTTTAAGCTGATCCTGTTCAATCACATTCCGCCGGTCATTGCGGTCGTCGTCTGCCTTACCATGGTGCTGACGGTTGTCTTTGCCAAGACGATGGGCGCGATCCTGCCGATGGTGACGGCCAAGATCGGCTTTGACCCCGCTGTTATGGCTTCGCCGCTGATCACGACGATCGTGGATGCGGTGGCGCTTTCCATTTATTTTGCACTGGCTACGCATATATTAGGTATTGCAGTATAGGAGGAAAACCTATGGGAAAGGGATTCAGAAAGTTTGTGGGCTTTATGTTCGGTACGGCGGCCGCCTGGTCGTTTGCCGTGAAGCCGCGGGTCTGGGATAAGCCGGATATGAGCGAGATCCGCCGCTATGATTATGCGAAACGCGGTTTCTTCAATCCGAAACGCGGGATCCCGGAAAACAGTCTGGCGGCTTTTGACGAAGCCGTTGCGCACGGCTACGGCATGACCATGGACGTCCGGCTCAGCCTGGACGGCGTTCCGGTCGTTTTTCACGATGAGCATCTGTACCGGATGACGCAGCGGGACGGAGAAGTGGAAAATCTTACGCTGCGGGAGCTGCAGGAATACCGGCTCGGAAATACGGAAGAAGGCATTCCCGCGCTGGCTGACGCGCTCAAGCTGGTTGACGGCCAGGTACCGGTCCTGATCGGGCTCCGGACATGCGGTGATAACGTGGAAGAACTGTGCGATGCCGTCTGCGAAGTGCTGGACGCCTACGAAGGTGTTTTCGCGGTCTTTTCCGTAGACCCGCGCGTGCTGCGCTGGTTCCGCCGGGAAAGAAACGAATATATCCGCGGACAGGTCGTGGATTACAGCTACTGCAGCGGCTATACGATCACCAGCCGTATCTGGGATCTGTTCTGCAGCAGTCTGCTTTTGAATTTCCTGACAGAGCCGGATATGCTG
>CADBNG010000393.1 GCA_902795985.1 uncultured Lachnospiraceae bacterium | reverse complement strand
GTGGGCTGCTCTCCCTGTTCGGCGATCAGACGCGCCAGGGCAGCGCCGTCCGCCGCGTTGTTCCCGGTTCCGCAGACAATCAGGACCTTTGAAAGATCCAGCTCGTTTTCCTCAATGACCCGGAGCACACTTAATGCAGCCCGTTCCATGAGAACCAGGGACGGGATGCCTTTCTCAATCGTAAAATGATCCGCGGAGGACATGACATCCGCAGTTAAAACCTTAAACATGTACCGCGATCAGCTCCCCTCTGCGGCGGTGGTGATAATATAGGACAGCTGCACCAGGCTGTCGGAAAGATGCTCGCTTTCGATGATAACCCCTTCCGGTATTTCCACGTCAATATTGCCGGGAGCGAAGTTCCAGATGTTCCGGATTCCGGCATCCAGCATGGAAAGCAGGGCTTCCTTTGCCGATGCGCGGGGAACGGCCAGTATCCCGATGTCAATATTCTCGGTGCGGACGAACTCCGCAAGCTCTTCCATCGGTTTTACGGTAAGTCCGTTAAAAGTCTGGCCGACGACGTTCGGATCCCTGTCAAACAGCGCATGGATATAAAAACCGATGTGCCGGAAACCGCTGTAATTGGTAAAGGCCCGCGCCAGATTGCCGGCGCCGATGATCACCATTTTATGATCACGGTTCAGTCCCAGGATCCGGGTCATTTCTTCGAAAAGGTTGCGCACGTTGTAACCGTACCCCTGCTGGCCGAAGCCGCCGAAAGTGTTCAGGTCCTGCCGGACCTGCGAGGCGGTAATATTCATTTTAGAAGCCAGTTCCGTGGAAGAGATCCGCTCAACACCGGATTCCACAAGTTCTTCCAGACAGCGGTGATATCTGGGAAGACGGCTGATAACAGCCCGGGAAATCCCCTTTTCCGACATAGAGTAATCCTCATAAAAAACATATAAATCAACAGACGTACTTTCCGGAGAAAAGGTACGTCTGACCTTTAATCAGAAATATTATAGGGGAAATGGTTTTGATTGTCAAAAACAAATAGAAGTATTTACAATTATTTTTAAAACCCATAAAATGTGATTCGTAACACCAAAGCCCGTCGTCTTTGAATGAAATCATCGAAAATCATTATGCTGCTGGATGTTCAGAATATTACAAAATCCTTTGATTCCAATATCGTCCTCGAGGGGATTTCCTTTCATATAAATGAAGGGGAAAAATGTGCCCTGATCGGCAGCAACGGGTGCGGAAAGACCACTCTTCTGCGCACCATTATCGGGGAGCTGGCACCGGACAGCGGGTCGGTCGTCATGCCCTCGCGCTGTACGGTCGGTTATCTGGCGCAGAATCATCAGGTTCATACGGGGCAGAGCCTCTATGAGTATATAAAAGAAGCAAAGGCTGCTATCTTCCTCATGGAGAAGCAGCTCCGTGAGATGGAATCCGAAATGAAGCACTGCACCGGCAGCGCTCTGGAAAGCCTGATGGGCGCGTATTCCAGGCTGAGCGCCGCGTATGATCTCGCGGAAGGGTTTGCCTGCGAAAGCCGGATCCGCGGCGTCATCAGCGGTCTCGGATTTACGCCGGAAGACTACGGACGTTCCGTGGATACCATGTCCGGCGGCGAAAAGACCCGGGCGGCCCTCGGCCGTCTTTTAATGGATGAACATGATCTGCTGATCCTGGATGAGCCTACAAATCATCTGGACCTGAAATCGACGGAATGGCTGGAAGGGTTTCTTTCTTCCTCGAAAAAAGCCGTTCTGGTTGTTTCCCATGACCGTTATTTTCTGGACCGTATCGTGACAAAGGTCATCGGAATCGAAAACCGCAAAGCCCTTTGCTACGAAGGGAATTACACGGAATTCGGCAAAAAGCGGGAGGATCTGCGGCGCGAGCAGATGAAAGCCTGGCTCAGCCAGCAGCAGGAAATCCGACATCAGGAGGAAGTGATCCGCAAACTCCGGTCCTTCAACCGGGAAAAGAGCATTAAACGGGCGGAATCCCGCGTTAAGGCTCTCGCGAAGATCGAAAGGGTCGACAAACCCGTAGAACTTTCCGGAGACATGCATCTGAAATTCATCCCGGCCTGCCGGTCCGGAAATGACGTACTGGAAGTAGAGGAACTCTCCCGCTCGTTTGACGGAGAAACTCTGTTCCGGGACCTTTCTTTTCTGATCTGCCGTTCGGAACGCGTTGCCCTGATCGGCGCCAACGGCACAGGGAAATCCACCATTCTCCGGATCATCAACGGGCTGCTTAGCGCGGACGGCGGATCCGTTACTTTTGGGGCCAATGTAATTCCCGGGTATTATGATCAGGAACAGCAGCTTCTGGATCCGGAGAACACCGTTTTTGAAGAAATCTCCGATGCCTATCCGGAGATGTCCAATACCGATATCCGTAACGTCTGCGCCGGCTTTCTGTTTACCGGCGACGACGTGTTTAAACAGATCCATGTGCTCTCCGGCGGGGAGAAAGCCCGGCTGGCTCTGGCAAAACTGATGCTTTCCGGACCGAATTTCCTCATCCTGGACGAACCGACAAACCATCTGGACATCGTTTCCCGGGAGATCCTGGAAGACGCGCTTCTCGGTTATGAGGGTACGGTGTTTTACGTCAGTCACGACCGTTATTTTATTAACCGGACCGCCACGCGGAT
>CADBNG010000392.1 GCA_902795985.1 uncultured Lachnospiraceae bacterium | reverse complement strand
GTAGACCGTCTGGAGGAACGAACCTCGCTGTAATCTTTTTTCTTTCCAAAATGCTATGATAAGCGGTAGTAAATCGGTAGCCTTATAATACGGAAAACTGGGAGCAGGGATTATAATCATGAGAGTATTTGTTACAGGTGTGACCGGGCAGTTGGGACATGATGTGGTGCTCGAGCTGGCGAGGCGGGGGCATGAGGCTGTTGGGTCGGCGAGGAGAATGCAGGAAGATTTGCCGAAAGCGATGAAACCGTTGGGGCTCGAGACAACGAATGGGTTTTGGAAGCTGGATCTGGCGGATGAGGCAGCGGTGAAGGCAGGAGTTTCTACGCTGAGGCCGGATGCGATTATTCACTGCGCAGCATGGACGGCGGTAGATGCGGCGGAGGATGAGGAGAACCGGGAAGCCGTATACAGCGCCAATGTGCTGGCGACGAAGTATTTGGCGGAGGCGGCGAAGGCTGTGGACGCCAAGATGGTGTACATCAGCACGGACTATGTGTTTGACGGGCAGGGGACGCGGCCGTGGGAACCGGATAACAAAAGCTATGCACCGCTGAATGTGTACGGGCAGAGCAAGCTGGACGGGGAACTGGCCGTGGCGGCTGCTCTGGAGAAGTACTTTATCGTCCGGACAGCCTGGGTGTTCGGGAGGAACGGAAAGAACTTCGTCCGGACGATGCTGAATGTCGGGAAGACCCACGATACGGTCCGGGTGGTGAACGACCAGATCGGGACGCCGACCTATACGCCGCATCTTGCCCGGCTGCTTGTGGACATGGTCGAAACCGAAAAGTACGGATATTATCATGCCACGAACAGCGAGGAAGAGCCGGGGGCGTATATCAGCTGGTATGACTTTACGAAAGAGATTTACCGGCAGGCAGGGCTGAGGACAAAAGTAATTCCGGTGAGCACGGAAGAGTATGGCCTGAGCAAGGCGCGGCGGCCGTTCAACAGCCGGCTGGATAAAAGCAAGCTGAGCACTTCCGGGTTCCGGCCGCTGCCTTCCTGGAAGGAAGCCTTGAAGAGTTATTTGCAGGAGATTGGAGAACTGAAAGATGGGACAGATTAAGGTTGCCTATAACCTGGACGGAATCGAAGGACTCTGCACGATCGAGTCGATGGTACACGGGGACAGCCGCGGGTACTTCATGGAGACCTTCAGTCAAAAGGACATGTATGAGGCGGGACTGTACATTTCCTTTGTCCAGGACAATCAGTCGATGTCGGCAAAAGGCGTTCTGCGGGGGCTGCATTTTCAGAAGCGCTTTCCGCAGACCAAGCTTGTGAGAGTGATCAAGGGAACGGTCTATGACGTGGCGGTGGATCTGCGGATGGATTCACCGACCTACGGGAAATACCACGGGGAGATTTTGACAGCGGACAACAGAAAACAGTACCTGATACCTCGGGGCTTTGCCCACGGATTCCTTGTTCTGTCGGATATGGCAGAGTTCTGTTATAAGTGCGATGACTTCTATCATCCTGACGATGAGGGCGGTCTGGCATGGAATGACCCGGCGATCGGGATCAAGTGGCCTGAGGTTGTGGGAAGCTACAGGGGCTCGGCGGCGGCGGAAGGATACCGGCTGAAAGACGGTTCTCCGCTGATTCTGTCGGAGAAAGACCAGAAGTGGCTGGGCCTTCGTGAGACGTTTCGATTCTGAGAAAGGGGAAGATGATGAAAGGTATTGTTCTTGCAGGGGGCAGCGGCACACGGCTGTATCCGCTGACGAAGGTGACAAGCAAGCAGCTGCTGCCGATCTATGACAAACCGATGATCTATTATCCGCTCTCCACCCTGATGCTGGCCGGGATTCGGGATATCCTGATTATCTCAACACCGGACGATACGCCAAGGTTTGAGGCCTTGCTCGGCGATGGAAGTCAATTTGGAATCTCTCTGTCCTATTGTGTTCAGCCGTCTCCGGACGGCCTGGCGCAGGCGTTTACCCTGGGGGCGGACTTTCTTGCCGGCGGTCCCGGCGCCATGATCCTGGGGGATAATATCTTTTACGGGAACGGGTTTCGGACCCTTCTGAAGGCGGCGGTCCGGGACGCGGAGGAGAATGGGCGTGCGACCGTGTTCGGCTATTATGTTCCGGATCCGGAGCGCTTCGGCGTGGTGGAGTTCGATGAGAACGGGAAGGCGCTGAGCATTGAGGAAAAGCCGAAGGTGCCGAAGTCGAATTATGCTGTGACCGGGCTTTATTTCTATCCGGCGGGTGTTTCTGCCCGAGCCGGGCAGGTCAGGCCTTCTGCCCGCGGGGAGTTGGAGATCACCACGCTGAACGAAATGTACCTGCGGGACGGGCTGCTGGATGTGCAGCTGCTGGGGCGCGGGTTTGCCTGGCTGGATACCGGGACGATGGCGTCTCTGCTCCAGGCGGCGAACTTTGTCGAGACGATTCAGTCCCGCCAGGGGATCGTGATTTCCGCTCCGGAAGAGATTGCCTATATCAACGGGTTTATTGACCGGGAGAAGCTGAGGGAATCTGCGGCGGTTTATGGGAAGAGTCCGTATGGCGAGCATTTGAAAGCGGTGGCCGAGGGCAGGGTCAGGTAT
>CADBNG010000391.1 GCA_902795985.1 uncultured Lachnospiraceae bacterium | reverse complement strand
GTCTCGACGTGGCTCGTCCACGGAAACATATCAACTGCCTCGGCTTTTTCCATATGATACCCATTACGGGTCAGATACTTCAAATCCCTGGCAAGTGTCTCCGGATTGCACGAAATATAGACGACTTTTTCTGGCCTGACTGCTGTCGCCGCAGAAAGAAACCCTTCATCAGAACCGCTTCTGGGCGGATCCATTATGATAACGTCCGCATGCCCTTTCCCAGCCGCTGTCTTTATCAGGAATTCGGAAGCATCTTCACAGATGACCTCAACGTTTTTTGCCTGATTCAGCTTCACATTGGCAGATGCATCCTTTACAGCCTGCCGGTTTGACTCCACTCCGATGACCCGGGCAGCCTTGTCTGATACTGCGAGACCGATCGTTCCGATTCCGCAATACGCGTCAATTACCGTCTCTTTTCCGGACAGTTCTGCGTAACGAATCGCCGTTTTATACAGATACTCCGTCTGAACCGGATTGACCTGATAAAACGAACCGGCGGAAATCCGGAATCGTTTTCCGCAGAGAACATCTTCAATGTAACCTCTGCCATAAGCGACGGATTCCCGCTCTCCCAGGATCATGGATGTCCTGCGGTTGTTGACATTAATAACAATTGTCGTAATTTCCGGATGCGCCTTCACAAGCGCCCCGATAAAGTGCTTCTTTCCGGGCAGCACAGGATTTGTCAGGATAAGTACCACAAGCATTTCTCCTGTTTCGCGGGCGGTCCTGACAAGAATGTGCCGCAGCAGCCCGACACCGCTGTCTTCATTATAGCTGCGGATCCGGAAGGAAGCGGCAAGCGCAAGAATATCCTTAATTACTTCCTGCGCCCGCCGGTCCTCAATCAGACATGTTTTCACCGGTACAATGCGGTGTGTTCCGGCAGCGTAAATGCCGGAAACATGCTGCTCCCGTTTTCCGATTCTTTCATAAGAGCAGACGCGGTGCACTTTATTCCGGTAATACAGCGGATCATCCATTCCGTGAATACCGGAAAGACGCCCGAACGGCTTCAGAAGCCGCTCCACATCCTTCCGTTTCCTCTCCAGCGTCCGCTCATAGGCTTCTCCGGTAAAGGAACATCCCCCGCACTTTTTTGAATACGGGCAACCCGCTGTTTTTTCCGTGTTGTCTGTCTTCCTCATTCGATTTATTCTGCCGTCTCGATCAGATCCAGCATATGTTCTTCGTTCATTTTCCTGCACATTCCGATAAACGTATCAAGCGGAATCCCGTGGAGCTGCTTATTTCCCCTGATATTAATGGAAATCGTGCGCTCATCGCGCTCCCTGTCGCCGAGAACGATTGTATACGGAATCTTGTAGTTCTTGCAGGTCTTGATCTTTTCCTTCATGTTGCGGTCACTGTAATCAACATCGAAGCGGATGCCGTTCTTTCTCATCAGTGCGCAGACTTCCCGTGCGTACTCGTTATGCTCCGTGCGGATCGGCACGACGCCGACCTGGACAGGGCTCAGCCAGAACGGGAATGATCCCTTGAAGTTCTCGATCAGGATGCCGATAAACCGCTCCATTGATCCGAAAATTGCGCGGTGCACCATCACCGGCCGCTTAAACTGACCGTCGCGGTCTACATATTTCATGTCGAAATTAAGAGGAAGCTGGAAATCGAGCTGGATCGTTCCCATCTGCCACTCGCGGCCGAGACAGTCCCTCATCTGCAGGTCGATCTTCGGCCCGTAGAAAGCGCCGTCGCCTTCATTAATCTCGTAATTTCCTTCTCCGTATACTTTGTCCAGTATTTTCTTCAGGGACGCTTCCGCCTGATCCCACAGGGCGACATCCCCCATGAAATCCTCCGGTCTCGTCGACAGCTCCGCGCGATAGGTCAGTCCGAGGGTTCCGTAGATTTCATCAGCAATGCTCATGATATCATGGATTTCTTCCTCGATCTGGTCCTCCGTGATCAGGTTGTGAGCGTCATCCTGGCGGAACAGCTGTACACGGAACAGGCCGTTCAGCTCACCTGATTTTTCTTTTCTGTGAATGACATCAACCGTGTTCAGGCGGACCGGCAGATCTTTATAACTGTGCTGCTCCCTCTGATAGACCTTCACGGCATTCGGGCAGTTCATCGGTTTGACAGCCCAGTAATCCTCTCCGTCTTCCTGGATGCAGAACATATTCTGTCTGTAATGTCCCCAGTGGCCGGATGTCTCCCAGATCTCCTTGTTGTT
>CADBNG010000390.1 GCA_902795985.1 uncultured Lachnospiraceae bacterium | reverse complement strand
CTTTTGAGGCGGCAAAACAGGCCGGCTTTTCAAAATACATAATGTTCCTGCATTATCCGCCCACGAACATCCTGGAAAAGGAAAGCGAGTTCACCGCGATGGCCGAAGAATACGGCGCGAAGCAGGTGATTTATGCCCATAGTCACGGAGAAAGCCGCTTCCACGACAGTATTGAGGGAGAATTTCATGGCATCCGGTACAGCTTGGTGTCCGGGGATTATCTGAAGTGGAGGCCGTATAAGGTGCTGGAGTAGTCCGGCCGGGACATTCGGCTGAACAAAACTGATGTACGGGATATACTGGAAAAGCCGGATGAAAAGAAACGGTCGGAATCCGGTAAAATACCGGAAGGATGAAATCACGGACGGGTAATACCGAGCCGGAGAACATAGCCGTTGAAGATAATAGAAAGAGTATGTTTTTATAAAAAGAATATGTTTGGGAGGAACAGAAATATGAGCAAAAAAATCATTGCGGTCAACGCGGGGCCGCGAAAAGGCTGGAACACGGATACCCTTATTATGGATGCTGTAAAAGGCGCCGAGGAAGCCGGAGCGGAAGTGGTAAAATATGACCTGTTCCGGCTGGAAAGATATACCGGCTGCATCTCCTGCTTCGGCTGCAAAAAGGAAAAATTCAAGGGCCACTGCATCTGCAAAGACGGACTGACGGAAGTGCTGGATGCAATCCGCGAGGCAGACGGTCTGATCATCGGCTCGCCGAACTATCTGTCCGAAATGACGGCATCCTTCCGTGCCCTTTATGAACGGCTGGTTTTCCAGAATCTGACCTACAATCTCGAAACGCCGTGCTGCAACGAGCACCCGATCCCGGTTCTCCTGATTATGACCAGCAACGCGCCGGACACCCAGTATACCGACCTTCTGAACAATTACCAGCAGACGCTGAGCCGTTTCGTCGGACCGACGGACGTTCTGGTCAGCGGGGAGACCCTTCAGCTGAAGGATTACAGCAAGCTGGACTGGCCGTGGACGATCTATGATCCGGTCTATCGTCAGGAGCGCCACGAGACAGTGTTCCCGGGTGAGCGTCAGACTGCGTATGAAAAAGGCGCCGCGCTGGTGAAGGCGGAATAAATAAAACGGCCGCAAGGAGAACCATCGCTGGCAATATAGGCGGAACGAGTGGCCCGGCAGTGCCGGAAGGGACAGAGCAGGGGTTCGAAGGGGACTGTCCCCTTCGGGACAATCAAAAAGGCAATTCGATGAAACAAAAATATCCTGTAAACAAAGAATTCTTCCCTTATTATCTATTTGCCGCGCCCATAAACCGGCCGGTGATCCGCCTTTCGCAGAAACTCATGAAGGTGCCCGGATTTCTTTACAAAGATCCGGAGCTGGAGGTGGTGATCCGGAAGATTCCGGCCTGGCAGAACGGGGAAATCGAACTGATTGTTCTTTCGCCGAAAGATGGGAAGAAAAACCGGCCGTGCCTGATCAATATGCATGGCGGCGGCTTTGTTTTCGAGGGCTGGAACAGCCATTTCAGGCATGCCATGCAGTATGCAAAAAGTACGGGATGCACGGTGGTTTATGTTCGGTACCGGCTGGCGCCGGATTATCCGTTCCCTTACCCTCAGGAAGACTGCTATGCGGCGCTGATCTGGATCTGGGAGCATGCAGAGGAACTTGGCATCGATCCGGACCGGATCGGCCTTTCCGGCGACAGCGCCGGAGGCGCGCTGACGGTGACTTCCTGCCTGCTGGCAAGGGACCGCGGGGCCGAAGTGCGGCCGATTTTCCAGATGCTGATATATCCCTGGCTGGACGACCGCAATAACAGCGATTCCGCCCGGCGGTATACCGACACCCCGCTTTGGAATTCGACGATGTCCCGGAAAGTCGCGCCGATCATCAACCCTTATCCGGAAAAAATCCCGCGGTTCCTGCATTCGCCCGTCGAAGCGGAATCCCTGCAGGGCCTTCCGCCGGCTTATATCGAAGTTGCGGAATTCGACTGTTTGCACGACGACGGGATATTATACGCAAAACGCCTGAAGGAGACCGGCATCCCGGTGGAACTGTACGAAACCCGGGGCACGATCCACGGCTTTGACAACAAAGTCACCGCGCCGACGACCCGCAAGATGGTGCGGCAGAGAATTGCTTATATGAAGCGGATGTTCTGGTGAACAGAGCAGTTTCGGACAGGAGGATTTCCTCCTGTCCGTTTTTATATGCACTGAACGGGTCGAAAATACATCTAAGATTTGCGGAAAGCCCTGGCTTAGATGCACCAGGGCGGAGGAGATGGATCGACAATGCATCTAAGACTTGCGGAAAGCCCTGGCTTAGATGCATCCGGGAACAGGCCGCGCATCTAAGAATCGCGAAATGATCCAGCTTAGATGTAAAAAAGAGCGGGATAGCCACCGGAATGCATCTAATGCTTTCAAATCACAAAAGTTTAGATGCACCAGGGCGGAGGAGATGGATCGACATTGCATCTAAGACTTGCGGAAAGCCCTGGTTTAGATGCATCCGGGAGCAGGCCGCGCATCTAAGATTCGCAGAAATCAAAGTTTAGAATGCAAAGAAGATCGGCAAAGGCACCAAATGCCTCTAATACGCCCGCCGGCATCCCCTCACTTCATCCGCGTCTGCCTCGCCCACAACCCGGCGTATTCGCCGCCCTTTTCCAGGAGGGCCTGATGGGTGCCGTCTTCGGCGATCTCGCCGTTTTTCAGGACGACGATGCGGTCCAGGCTGGCGACGGTGGAAAGACGGTGGGCGATGACGATAGAGGTGCGGCCTTTCATGAGGTTCTGAAGGGCGGCCTGGATCAGCTGTTCGCTCTCCGAATCCAGCGCGCTGGTGGCTTCGTCCAGAACGAGGATCGGCGCGCCGGTTAAAATGGCGCGGGCGATGGCGATGCGCTGCCGCTGACCGCCGGAAAGCTTGACGCCGCGTTCTCCGGTGATGGTTTCGAAGCCGTCGGGCAGCTGTTCGATGAATTCCAGGGCGTTGGCGTCGATGGCAGCCTGACGGATTTCCTCGAAGGAGGCGTCCGGCCGTCCGTAGGCGATGTTTTCCGCGATGGTCCGGTGAAACAGCAGCGGCTCCTGCGGGACGTAGGCGATCTG
>CADBNG010000389.1 GCA_902795985.1 uncultured Lachnospiraceae bacterium | reverse complement strand
GATGTGACAAAAGAACCGTCCCGCTGTCACGCTGCTGCACCATGGAGTTAAGACATATGGAGACATCCGCAAAAGAAAACAAAATGGGAACGAAGCCCGTGGCCGGGCTTCTGATCTCGATGGCGCTGCCCATCGTGGGATCGATGCTGGCGCAGGCGTTTTACAATATTGTAGACAGTATTTTTGTGGCACGGATCAATGAGAATGCCTTGTCTGCGGTGTCTATTGCGTTTCCGGTGCAGACGATCATCATGTCGATCGCCATGGGGACGAACACAGGTGTCAACGCTCTGCTTTCGCGCAGTCTCGGCGCAAAAGATTTCAAACGCGTTGACCGGATCACGCAGCACGCCATTTTTCTGGCGATCGTCAGTTCCGTGATCATAATGGCCGCATCCGTTTTCTTCGTTCCTGCATATATGCGTATGATGACTACAGAGTCCACGCAGCAGATCTACGAATACGGCGTCACCTACCTGCGGATCATCTGCTATCTGATCTTCTTCATGTTCGGTATCAATACGTTTGAACGACTGTTAAATGCCACCGGAAAGACGAATCTGACCATGGTCTCCCAGCTGACCGGCGCGATCCTGAACATCATTCTGGACCCGCTCATGATCTTCGGCATCGGTCCGTTCCCGAAAATGGGGATCGCAGGAGCGGCAGCTGCCACCATGATCGCTCAGGGCATCAGCATGTTCATCAGCATGTTCCTGAACCTTAAGTACAACAAAGAGATCCATCTGTCTCCGCGCGGCTTCCGTCCGAACCTGGAACTCATTAAGGAGATCTACAAGATCGGCATCCCTTCCGGCGCGACCATGCTGTTAAACTCGATCACAAATATCTTCATGAACCGGCTTCTGATCGGCTTTACGGAGACAGCCGTCGCCGTCCTCGGCGCTTATTATAAGCTGAACACCTTTATCTTCTTCCCGATCTTCAGTCTGAACCAGGCAAATGTACCGATCGTCGCGTACAACCTCGGAGCGCAGCACCGCAAACGTATCGATGACGCCGTGCGCTATACCCTGATCTACGGCGTTTCCATCATGCTGATCGGAACCATTCTTTTCAACCTGATCCCCGGCCAGCTTCTCTCGTTATTCGATGCTTCCGAAACGATGCTCGCCATCGGAATCCCGGCCCTTCGGACCATCAGCATCATGTTCCCCATGGCCGCTCTGTGCATCATTTTAAGTACGGTCATGCAGGCGCTGGGCTATGCTTTTTATTCCATGATCGCAGCCCTCTGCCGTCAGATCCTTGTCCTGATCCCCGCCGCTTATATCCTTGCCTGGCTCGGGGGTCTGAATGCTGTCTGGTGGGCCTACCTGATCGCTGAAGTCATCTCGTTCCTGCTGATCTTTTCCTTCTATCGAAAAGTCCACAGGAAAATGGTCGCTCCGCTGCCGGATTAATCCTTTCTCCCTAGAATATATCTTTTTCAGAAAATGAAAGACTGCGGCATTTTCTAATGCCGCAGTCCTAAAGGATATGGATGAAAGAGTAAGGAGGATAGGAAGCACGAGATTTTAACGCGGATAAGGACATGCTTCCTATGAGCTCAAGTAGTCTCACAGACGCCGGCGGCAGAACACAGACATTTTTATTTGGAGGGTATTTCTGGAAGCGGTCTTCCGGTTCGCTTCCGGCCCATGCCGCCGCCCTGGTCTGTAATCACATCGGAGAATCCGATAATTAACAGTTTTTTTGTCCGATCCGACCGTTTCACAGAAAAGCCTATGAAAAAACGTCCGTTCCCGAAAGAAAACGGACGTTAGATATCCAAATAATTTCAACAGAAAAAATTCTGTCCATCTTCTTTTCAAGTTCAGGGGATCTTCCCCTTTCGGATGGTCAAATCGTTTCCGATACAATGACCCGGGTCTTTTCGGACCGGCCTTGCCGCCATAGAACGTGGATCCCTTAGGTGCCAAGGCTCGAAGATTATTCAATTTTCGTTAATAGTATTGCATGGTAAAGCACAAAAGTCAAATAAGCGTATACTGATTTACTTATCATATCCATAAAGATTACTTATACGCCAGGACCCGCCTCTTTTTCAAACGTGACAAAAGAACCGTCCCTTTGTCACAAAAAACAACACAAAGGGACAGTCCCTTTGTGTTATTTTATTTTTTCTGTTTTCTTTCCGGCACCGGTTTAAAATTCGGCGCCGTTGGCAGCTCGCCGTCCACGCGGGGCCTTCCGCGCTTCATAAGCGGCGGGAAATCTTCTTCTGTTCTTTCAAAGTAGCGGTTGTTGTTTTCGATCAGTTCCTGCAGGGTTACGGGGCGGAAACCGTTTATGTCCACGCAGGCGTTCAGGACCTGGGGGAGTTTT
>CADBNG010000388.1 GCA_902795985.1 uncultured Lachnospiraceae bacterium | reverse complement strand
GCGTTGTACCAGGCAGAGGTGTTCATCTCAAACGCGAAGTACTTCTGGGCCGCTTCGCAGTCCGCGATCAGCTTTTCCAGGGAGTCGACGTCCTCCTCCGGGATCACGCTCTTGTCGTAGTACATGAAGTATCCGTTGTCCGCCGTCAGCGGATAGGCGTACAGCACGTCGCCGGACTTGGCCGCAGCCACAACGCCGGCCGCGTTCGCCGCTTCAACCGTTTCGGAGGCCTTCACGCCCAGAGGATCCAGCGCGCCGGCCTGCACCAGGCGGGCAAACTGATCCTGCGCGAAGCAGAAGATGTCTCCGCCGGCTTCCACATCGGTAATCATCTGCGTCGCCGCATCCGACTCGGAAACCGCTTCGATGGTCGCGTTGATCTTGATTCCGTCGGTGTTGGTCGCATTGTAGTCGTCCACCTGCTTCTGGGTCAGCTCCTTGATTTCCTCCGCCACCCACAGGGTCACGTCATACTCGCCCGCAAAGGGCTGCTCAGCGGAAGCCGTCACACACAGGGACAGCGCCATGACCGTCGCCAGAACGATTGCCAGGAATTTTTTCATGATCATACATCCTTTCCGATTCTTTTTTCGGAACACAGGCAGACAGAAAGCTCTGCCGACTGTCCGCCCTATTCCGTTCAAACGCAGGTTTATTTTATAACCGCTTCCCTGTTTTGTCAACAGAAATATTTCTTCTATGATCCTTGTTTTTCAACATTGGTAACGTTTCCGGAACTCCGCTTCTTTCGAAGCTACTCCGTCACGGCGTTCAGCATCGCATCATCGATTTTGCCCCACGCGCCGTTGCCTTCCCCCTCGCATTTCACATAGACGCCCACGGTCACCCCGCTGCCGGCCGGATGGTCGAACGCGGGAACCCGCGCCGTGTCCCAGTTGCCGTAGCCGCTGATGGTCATCGGGCAGGTGCCGACCGTTTCCCCGTCGACTTTGACATAGGCATAGATCTCCGTCTCCCCGCAGTCGCCCCCCATGATGGAGATCGCGAACTTGAACCTGCCCTCCGGCAGATCCTCGATCGTCTGCTCCACGGTAAACTCCACGCTGTTCTTCGCCGCGCTCCAGAAATGCATGTGCTTCGACCCGGTCAGCGAATCGGTCTTTTTATCCTCCACATACAGCTCATCCGCCTTTTTCAGATCCGTGATCTTCCATGCGGCTCCGCCTTCCTCGAAGCTGTCGTCCCGCAGCTAGTTATACTCGATCATGGATACGTAGCACCGCGCCTTCATGCCGCCGGCCTCCCCCTCGACCTCGTAGATCGCGGGACCGGATGCATGCATTCGCTCATTTTCCTCCTCCGTCAGCTTCCAGGTCACGGGAATCGGCTGGCGGCTGTTGTCCGTCATCACCGCATGGACCGTGTCGGGCAGCTCCAGCGGCATCGCCAGATCACAGATGACCGTCGGCTCCTCCAGCGCGTCCGCCTTCAGCTCCGTCTCCTGTCCTTCCCGCATCAGCCGGAAGACCTTCAGGGATTCCAGCGGCTTCCCTTCCGCGTCAAAGAAGGCCTGATTGTCCACTGCGCTGCCTCCGTAGTATTTTCCCGCGTCCTCCGGATCGTAAACCGACGCGTAGCTGGAAGCCCAGCCGGAGCCGTATTTCTCCCAGATTGCATGGTTTTCCTCCCAGGAGTTCCGCCCGACGGTGATCCAAGCGCCTTCCCAGTAGCAGATCCCGATTCCGTCCGGGGTCCCGTTGACCACGGTATCCGTAATATTCCGGATGGCATTGGCCTGTCCCTGAACGGTGAAGGGATAATCCTTCACGATGCCTCCGCCGCTTCCGATCGTGTTTCCCGAAAAGTCCGTGTCCTCCTCCGTAAAGGCATAGGAGGTTTCCATCACCATGACCTTCTTGCCGTAGGTTTCGGCGATTTCCGTCAGAATCGCGGAAAGGTTATCCAGCGTCCCGTGCCAGTAGGTATAGTAGGAGGTGCCGAAGACATCATAATGGATCAGGCCGTTTTTTTCATAATAATCCAGCTTGCTGGCATAGGTCCGGTAGCTGTCCGCCTTTTCCGGGTTCGCGAAATGCACCACGATCAGTGCCTCGGGATAGACCTCCCGCACGGCCCGGGCTCCCGCGTCCATGAGATAGGCGATGTTCATCCAGATCTTTTCCCCCGCGAGCCTTCCGTTGGTTTCATTGCCGACCTGCACCATGCCGACCTCGACGCCGGCATCCTTCAGCTTCTGCATGCACTCCAGGGTATACCGGTACGCTGCCTCCCGCTTCTCGTGAATGTCCGTGAGCGATTTCCACGCCCGGGGAACCATCTGCTTGGAAGGATCTGCCCAGAAATCGGAATAGTGGAAGTCCACCAGCAGCTTCATCCCGCAGGCTGTCGCCCGCTTCCCGATCTCCACGGCGGTTTCAATATCGCAGTTTCCTCCGCCAAAGCCGTTCCCTTCCGCAT
>CADBNG010000387.1 GCA_902795985.1 uncultured Lachnospiraceae bacterium | reverse complement strand
CGGGCTGCAATACAGAAAACCAGTACTGAATCTCCCGTAAAGGATATGGTCTATATCGCTCTTTTCGCCGCACTGACCGCGGTCTGTTCCTGGATTACGATCCCGTTTACGGTTCCGTTTACGCTTCAGACCTTCGGTGTGTTTATGGCTGCGGAAGTACTCGGCGGAAAAAGAGGATCTCTGGCCGTCCTCGTCTATATCCTCCTCGGTGCGGCGGGTCTGCCGGTGTTCTCGGGATTCAGGGGAGGTCCCGGCGTTCTTCTCGCTTCCACCGGCGGATATATCATCGGTTTTCTTGCGGGCATCCTTGTCATGTGGCTGCTCGAATCTATCACCGGAAAAGTGCCTTTCGGGAATCTCCTGCGCATGATTTCCGGTCTGATTGTCTGCTATGCGTTCGGTACTGCCTGGTTTATGCACGTTTATTCATCCGCAAACGGGCCGACTGCCCTCATGACGGTCCTCGGATGGTGTGTTTTCCCGTTTATTATTCCGGACCTTGCAAAAATTATCCTCGTGTCCGTTCTGGCGCCGCGTATCCGGAAGCTTGCCGGTATTCACTGAACAGAGACATGACCTCCTCCTCCGTCATCAGCCGGCCCCGGATGAGGATCATATTGATCAGCTCCGCCGCAAGGCGGTTTCTCAGGATTCTGGGGTGTCCGTCCGGATAAAGGGAGGACACCCTTTTTCTCAGTTCTCCCGGTATTTCCTCATCCATGACCCGGAAGTTGAGTCCGATCCCCGTCACAATCCACTCTGTCTTTCCGCTCTCCGCTTCCCTGAGCGTCTCTGTCATGATTCCGCAGATCTTTTTTCCGTTTACTTCCAGGTCATTCACTCCCCGGATGACAGGGCGGATTCCCGCCGCAGAGGCTACGGCTTCTGCCGCGCATACACCGCCGTAAGCCGTCAGCGTCCGGTCTGCCGTAAAAGGAAATGCAGGCGGCCTCAGAATAAAGCTGATATAGATTCCTCCCGGAGGAGAGAAAAACCCTCCTTCCCGTCTTGCGCGTCCTTCTGTCTGGCTGTCGGCAAGAATGACGCTTCCGTCCGGCGCCCCGCTGACAGCCATTTCCTTCGCAGTCCGGTTCGTCGAACGCAGCGATCTGTAAACATGGAGGTTCTCCCGCGGAATCCCTTTCATAAGGAATGGCTCGAGCCCTTCTGCCGAAAATATATCCGAATCCTCCCTGATCCGGTATCCGCGGTTTGTCGACGCTTCGATCGCATAGCCTTCTTTTCTCAGCACCTGGACGGCCTTCCAGACACTGTTTCTGGTCAGGCCGATCCCTGATGCGATTTCTTCCCCTGAAAGATATCTGTCCCGGCTGCTTTCCAGCAGCTCCAGCACTTTCTGTTTTGCTGTCATACCGGACCGTCTCCTTATGTCCATGCCGTTAATCCGCCTTCTGATACTTAAGAAGGCCTGTCCTCCGGATGAAGGGACAGGCCGTACTTGACTTCTTTTTCTATATTGCTCTTTTCCGGTGTTTCTGCGCTGCCGCTTCCCGGGCAGCTTCAAAAACCGCTCCGCTTTACAGGCCGTGGCGCTCCCGTGCTTCTTCACGCATCTTATATTTTAACACCTTGCCTGCAGCATTCAAAGGAAAGCTTTCAACGATATCGATGTAGCGGGGCACCTTGTGGCGCGCCATGTGGGACATGCAGTATTCCCGCACGGCGTCTGCATCCAGTGAGACGCCTTTTTTCGGAATAATGCACGCGCAGGCTTCTTCGCCGTAGCGCTTGTCCGGCACGCTGACAACCTGGACATCCTGAACGCCGTTGATCGTATAAATAAACTCTTCGATTTCCTTCGGATAAATGTTTTCACCGCCGCGGATGATCATGTCCTTCAGCCTGCCCGTGATCCGGTAGTTGCCGTTTTCATCGCGGCAGGCGATGTCACCCGAATGCAGCCACCCGTCCTCATCGACGGTTTCGGCTGTCGCGACCGGCATTTTGTAGTACCCCTTCATCGTATTGTAACCGCGCGAACAGAACTCGCCGTTTACGCCGGCACCGACTTCTTCTCCGGTTTCCGGATCGATGACCTTGCACTGTACATGCGGGAAATTATACCCGACAGTGTCGCAGCGGACATCCAGCGGGTCATCCCAGGCGCTCATAGTGGATCCCGGTGAGCTCTCAGTCTGGCCGTAGACGCTGACGATTCCGGTCATATGCATCTCATCGTCGCGCGCCGCCCTGCGCATCAGTTCGGGCGGGCAGCCCGAACCCGCCATGATGCCGGTCCGCATATAGGAAAAATCCGTTTTCCGGTAGTCCGGATGGTTGAACATCGCGATAAACATCGTCGGAACACCGTTGAAGCAGGTGATATGCTCCTGATTGATACAGGCGAGCGACGATTTCGCCGAGAAATACGGCAGCGGGCACAGCGTGGCCCCGTGTGTCATGCAGGACGTCATGGACAGGACCATGCCGAAGCAGTGGAACATCGGCACCTGGATCATCATGCGGTCAGCTGTGGAGAGATCCATGCGGTCGCCGATACACTTCCCGTTGTTGACGACATTATAATGCGTCAGCATGACGCCTTTCGGGAACCCTGTCGTCCCGGAGGTATACTGCATGTTGCAGACATCGTCCGGGCGGACAGCCGATGCCATCCTGCGCAGCTCCTCATCCGTCGTCTCCGTACTCTTCTGCATGGCCTCTTCAAACGTGAGGCATCCCGCCTCGCGGAATCCGACCGTAATGATATTTCTGAGGAAAGGCAGCTTCCGGCAGTGCAGCGGAGAGCCCGCCTTCGTCGTCCGGATCTCCGGGCAGAGCTCATTGATGATAGCTCTGTAATCTGAATCAAGCGCACTCTCGATCATGACGAGGGTGTGCGTATCCGACTGCCTGAGCAGGTATTCCGCCTCGTGAATCTTGTAGGCGGTATTCATGGTGACAAGCACCGCCCCGATCTTGGCGGAGGCCCAGAAAGAGATATACCAGGCCGGAACATTGGTCGCCCAGACCGCCACTTTGCTCCCGGCGCGGACGCCCATCGCGATCAGTGCTTTCGCAAACGTATCCACATCATCCCGGAACTGCTCGTATGTCCGGATATAATCAAGCGTTGTATAGCGGAAAGCGTACTGGTTCGGGAACTCCTCCACCATGCGGTCGAGCACCTGCCCGAAGGTCATGGAAATCAGTTCATCCTTCTTCCAGACAAACTGGCCGCTGCCGTCATGGTTGAAGTAGAGGACTTTCTTCTTGCCCCTCGGATTATCAAAATTCTCCATGTAGGCTTCGAAATGCGGCAGAATGATCGCGGGATCCTGGAGGTCATCCAGATACTCCGGCTTCCATTCCATGGAAATGCAGCCGTTATAGTCGATGGAGCCGAGCGCCTTCATGATGTCGCCGATCGGCATGTTGCCCTCACCGATGAGCTCATACTGTCCGTTATCCCCGGAATCGCGCAGATGGACATGGCGGACATACGCGCCCAGATTGCCGATGGTCACGGCAGGGGTCTCATCAAAATCCCGGTACGGGTGATAGACATCATAGATGACTGCAAGCTGGTCACACGCAAAATGATCCAGCAGGTTTCTCAGGCGCTCCGTATTGGCATAAACACCGCTGGTTTTCAGAAGAATCGTTATTTTCTTCTTTTCCGCATACGGAATCATCTCTTCCAGGATCGACTTCACCTGCTCCTCCGCATCATTCAGGGAAAAGCAGCAGACATACGGAACTTTTGCGTCGGCGGCGAGATCCGTCAGCGCTTTCAGTGCCCTGACTGCTTCTTCCCTGTCGCCGGACAGGTCGATGGGCGAATCAAAGCACGGGATCCTGATCCCGCGGCGGGCCAGGTCCCGGACAGTCGACGCGATTTTATAGCGGTGGAACGGGCCGTCTTTGCCCGTAAACGCCTCATACTTCAGGGGATTATACAGTTCAATGCCGCTGAAGCCGTTCTCATGAGCTTCTTCAACCAGTACTTCCCATGGCGTGTCATGCCAGCCCCTTGTAGAAAACGAAAGATTCATCATACGGCACTCTCCTCATAAATAATCTTGTTCAGGGCATTGATGTATGCCCTGATACCGGATCCGATAATATCCGTGGAAATACCGCGCCCGCTGAAAAGCTTCCCTTCGTAGCGCAGCCTGACGACAGTTTCGCCCATGGCTTCACGGCCTTCGGTCACCGAACGGATCTGGAAATCGTCCAGCTCGTAATGGCTGCCGGTGATCTGCTCGATCGCCAGGAAAGATGCGTCGATCGGACCGTCCCCGACACAGACGCCGTCCAGGATCTCCCCGTCCTTTTTCAGCCTGATGCGGCTGGTAGCGGAGATAATATTTCCCGAGTTGATGACATAGTCCACGAGTTCATAGGCGGCCGGCACCTGCATGGCGTATGTGGCGATAATACTGTCAAGTTCCCTCGAATTCACTTCCTGCTTATGTGCCGCGATTTCCTTGAACCGCTCATAAACCTTGGCGAGATCGTCTTCCGACAGGTCATACCCGAGGTTTGTCACGGCATTGCGGACAGATTCCAGCGAATCATGCACGTTCATGACAAACACTTCGTCATCCCTCACACCGTCCTCAAACGGGGACGTCTGGGAGCGTCCGGTTTCAAAAATCTTCGACACCTGGCGCAGAAGCCGGCCGAGTTCCGTCACCCGGACTGTCCCGGCAGCCCCTATGGCGGCACCGCGTTCGCGGATAATAGATGCCACTTCCAGAAGCGAAGCGGTATTCCGTCCG
>CADBNG010000386.1 GCA_902795985.1 uncultured Lachnospiraceae bacterium | reverse complement strand
TCGGGCGGGGCGAAATACCGGCTGGAGATCGAAGAAGCATACTGCGAGGACGTCCTGACAACGATCAAAGCCGTTCCCGGTCCGGACGGAAGCATTGAACCGGACACGGGAAAGCTTCTCTGGAAGAACTGCTGCAAAAGAGCTTTTCTGCGGGGGGCTTTTCTCAGCGCGGGAACCGTCAGCGACCCGGACCGTTCCTATCATATGGAAATCCGCTGCCGAACGGAAGAACAGGCTGGCTTTCTGGACGAACTGATCCGTTCGCTGGAGATCTCTTCCCGGGTGATCCGAAGAAAACGGTACTGGTCCGTGTATGTCAAGGACAGCAGCCGGATCTCCGATATGTTCGGCCTCATGGGCGCCCGGATTGCGCTTCTGGAGCTGGAAAACCGGCGGATCCTGCATTCAATGCGCGGGGACGTGAACCGCAAGGTGAACTGCGAAACCGCGAATATCGGGAAAACCGCCGCCGCTTCCGCCCGTCAGATCGAGGACATCGAATACCTGATCTCTTCCGGAGCAATGGCCCGGCTTACCGGGGAACTGGCGGAAGCCGCGCGCCTGCGTCTGGAATACCCGGAGGCGACCCTTCAGGAGCTGGCCGGTATGATGGATCCCCCGGTCAGCCGTTCCGGCATCAATCACCGTCTGCGGAAGCTGACCCGCCTGGCTGCGGAACAGCGGGCCGCGGGAAAGTAAGCAGTAAAAAGGGGGCTGCCGCACTAAGCATTCAGTGCGGCAGTCTTTTCAACTCGGAAAAAATCCGGCCGTATATTCTATGATAGCTTTTTTACTCAAAATTTCGGCGGAAAAAGACCGCCGTTTTTTTTCAGCGGTCTTTTCGCATTTGTTAGAATGTAAAACAGATCACGCCCTGACGGCGTCTGCTTCAAATTCACCCATGGGATTTACAGACTTTCCGACAAGACGGTCCCCTTCCATTTTGCCGGAAAGATGGTTCGTCATTTCACCTACGGCTGTCTTGATGGTCACGTCATAGCTGTAGGCCCCGTCTTTGAATACGCCATTTTCGATCGGAGCAACCGCTCCGTTGGCCGCGTCTTCAACTGTTCCGGTGAGCTTTTCTCCATCGACCGTAAAATCGCAGTGCGATGCCATGTCTCCCATAAATGTGTGAACAGTCATGATCCATTTGCCTTCCATTATCCATGCCCTCCTTCGGTTAGATGTTTTTTTTCGGGCCGAAGCCCGGATGGTTCCTGTCGGCAGCTTCAGGAGAACCGGAGCTTCTCATACCTGCCGTATTTTGTCCCTTCGTCATCGATGATGCCGTCCACTTTCGGGATGATCGAGAACATAACAGACGAAGAGACCATCAGTCCGCCTCCTTTTCCCAGAGTATCGATGGCTCTTCGGACTTCAGCCCGGATCACCTCTTCCGAAACTCCCGGAACGTCGGTCACCTGAGCATCCACGCAGCCAGCGAATACCAGTTTGTCCCCATAGGTCTCCTTCAGCATTTTCAGGTCGTTCATGGGCTGGACAGCGTGCCAGCTGTCCACGCCGATCTCCACCAGGTCGCCAACGATCGGGGTAATGTAACCGCAGCTGTGGTGCATGTATTTCATGCCCAGCTCATGAGCTCTTGCGGCGAGACGCCTTTCCGGCTCCTTATAGAATTTCCTCCACATTTCCGGTGACATGAACATACCGGTCTGATTTCCCCAGTCGTCGTGCATCATCAGAAAATCCACATCGTAGTATTTCTTAATGAACTCGAACTGTTCCAGACGGTAGTCGGTAAAGCCATCGATGAAAGCCTGGTATGCTTCCGGATCTTCATAAGGCGCTGTCAGCGCATTGGTGTGTCCCATCATGGCGCAGATACGTTCAAACGCTCCTATGTTACCGACAAAGTAGCCCTGAAGCCGGTCTTTTTTGGCCCACATGGCTTTGGTCCTTGCTGCCGCAGCTTCCCAGTTCTTATCCTTGCAGCTGGGGAATCTTATGAAATCCTCCCAGTCGGAAATGTTATCGAACATTTCGCATCCGGGTTTGACATGGCTCATCAGTTCCGGATGTTTGGGATCGATTTCCCATTCCAGACCGAAATCGTCCCTGCCGCTCATGAAAAGAGGACGGTCGTTGATCTCCGGTGAAACGATCATCTGCGCGGCGGTATTGATCATCGGGACCCATTCCGGCTGCTCGTGGTTCCAGCAGATTTCCATGTTTTCCCGTTCTGTAAGCATGACTTTCTCCTTGTCTTTCTTCGCTCAATATGTACAGGCAGCTGTCTTTGTGTCTGCCATTCTTTCATTTTTTATAGTAATAGAGAGAAAAGACAATATCTACGTACTGTTATCATGAATATTATGCTTTTTTATTGATGGAAATTGTGCTATTGTCACAAATAGGAGGATAGCAGAATGTATTTAAGCATGTGGATTCTGGCAGACAGCTTTTCAGAGCATTCGACAGACCGGCATATCGTATCCGGCGATATGTGCATACGGAACGCATCGGTACTGTTTGAATCCGAAAGGTATAAACCACATACCGTTTATATTTCCAATGCCGCGGAATCGTTTTCCACCGGACTCGGAGATGTGATCTGTATCAACCGGAATGATTATTTTGTCGTTCACGAGAGTACGATCGAAGAAGTGTATGAGAAGATCCAGGATACGATCGATCTTTATGAGGAATGGGATCTTCAGATCCGGGACCGGATCGAGGAAAAATGCAGCCTGCAGGAAATCGCGGAACGCGGGGCGGACATACTGCATTCCATGCTGGTTGTTATGAATGCCGGGTTCATCGTTCAGGCTGTAGCCGGAAAAGGATATGCTCCACATATCCCGGGAGAGGATCTTGCCGATCTCCAGGCACAGACCGGCCTGCCGCTCTCGCATGTATCTTCCTACGGTGACTTTCTGAAAGATCATCTGAATGAAAAAGAACCCTATCTGTTCACCGAGCCGATTAATAATGTGCGGTCCATGACAAAGAATATCCTGATCAACGGGTGGCTCTGGGGCTTTTGTTTCTTTTCGCTGAATACGCCCTCGGTCCCGGAAAGCAGGCTGCAGCTGTTTCAGGTGATCTATGATCAGATCCTGTACTGGAGCGAACAAAGAGGGCTCCAGCCCGAACGCCCTGAGCAGAACACGGTATTCATGAATCTTCTGACCGGCCGTTCCGGCCTTTCAAAGGAGCAGCTCTGGGAATACCTGAACCGGCTGGGATGGGCAGAGACGGATGAAAAATACATCTGCGTCCTGACAGAGCATTGCGGAAACAGCCTGATCTATCTGCGGCTGATCCATCAGATCACCCAGACTTTTTCGCAGTGTTATATTCTGGAATTCGAGGGTATGGTCGTGCTGATCGTGAACAGTACGCATCTCCCGATCGAAGTCCTGACGGCACAGCTTCCGCGGATTCTGTCCGGAAGCAGCGTGCATATCGGGATCAGTTATCCTTTTCGGAATATGAACCATCTCCCGCTGCATATGGAACAGGCGCGGATCGCGCTGAAAAACGCGCAGCTGCGGAACATACCGATGAGCTTCTGCAGCGACTGCGCGATCTCTTACACAAAAAATCTGATCCGGAAGAATCAGGGCGTGGACCTGGAACATCCCGTGCTGAAGCAGATCCGGAAATATGATCAGAAAAACAGAACACAGTACTATAAAACACTTCAGTGTTATGTTATGGAAGAACGGAGCATTCAGCGCACGGCTGAAGCCCTGCACATCCATAAAAACACTCTGTTATACCGGATCCGGAGGATGCAGGAACTGTTCCCGGCGGACCTCTCAGACCGGGAGGAACGAATGCGACTCCTGCTGAGCTTCATGCTGTATTCGGATCCGGCCTGATCCCGGAAAAAGGGGCTGCTGCATCAGTAGAAAGCTTCATGCCTGATACTGATGCAACAGCCCCTTTTGGGCTTTGCGTTTGCGGCCGGAAATCAGAAGTCTGCCAGAACCTGAAGCGCGTTGTCCGCGATCAGTTCGTTTCCGTGCTCCTTCAGGTAGTATTCGCCGCTTTCGGAGCAGTGGACGGGAATGGCGTATTCGGTGAGGACGTTGCAGTATTTGTTGAACTCCTCCGGCGTCTCGGTGGTGCAGCGCAGGGTCAGAAGATAGGTGTCCTGCGCGGTCTCCGTATAAAGCGAGTTTTCTCCGTCGTAAACGTTCTTCAGGGCGATGGCCGCCTGGATGACGCTGTCAAGATCGGAGAACCGGAAAGCTTCGATGACGGTGCCGTCAAAACGCGGCTCCTTCTGCTTTTCCCGCCCGGCCTGTTCGGCAGCCGCGCCGAAGAGATTCTCCGCAGGGGCGCCGGCCGGCGCTGTTTTTTCGGGAGTTTTGCCTTCGCGGAGATCCCGGATCAGGTTCAGCACTCCGTCGACACCCTGGAAATGGAG
>CADBNG010000385.1 GCA_902795985.1 uncultured Lachnospiraceae bacterium | reverse complement strand
CGAAGACATAGAGCGACTTGCCAATACAGCGGAACAGCCGCTGCCAGTACGAGTGAAGGGCTGAGCGGGACGACGCCTGACGCCGGGAACGCACGGGCCTTTTGATCGTCCGGTATGCAGCTAAACAGCCACTGCCAGTACGAGTGAAGGGCTGAGCGGGACGACGCCTGACGACGGGAACGCACGGGTCCTTTGATCGTCCGGTTTGCCAATCATAATTCCTGATCTTTGTTCCGATATTTATGAATCGCATGTTTTTTTTGAAAAAAATTCATTTTGCTCTTGATTTTATAGGGGTTGTTCATGCATAATGAATTTTTGAACACCGAATCTTGCAAATCAAGGACCCGGAGGGAACTATGAAGCGTCTTGAAACAAATATAAAATGGTGCAAAGGCTGCGGAATCTGCGTGGCGTTCTGCCCTAAAAACGTACTTACACTGAAAGACGGCAAGGTCTTCATCGACAGGCCAAAGGACTGCGTCTCCTGCGGAACCTGCGAGAGCCTCTGTCCGGATTTCGCGATATTCTTATATGAGGAGGCGGAAAACAATGGCTGAAACCAAACTGGTCCTGATGCAGGGCAATGAAGCCTGCGTCAAAGGAGCGATCGCCGGCGGCATGACGTTTTATGCCGGCTATCCTATCACTCCTTCCACCGAAATCGCGGAGCTGTGCTCCCAGCTGCTCCCGAAAACCGGCGGACATTTCATCCAGATGGAGGACGAGATCTCCAGCATGGCCGCCATTATCGGCTCCTCTTCCGTTGGAGCGAAATCCATGACGGCCACCAGCGGACCCGGCTTTTCCCTGATGCAGGAAAACATCGGCCTGGCCGCGATCGCGGAAATGCCCTGTGTCGTCGTTAATGTGCAGCGGTCCGGTCCGTCGACCGGTCTGCCGACTTCCCCTTCCCAGGGAGACGTCATGCAGGCCCGCTGGGGAACCCACGGGGATCATCCCATCATCGCGCTTTCTCCTTCCACGGTCCAGGAAACCTATACACTGATCATCCGGGCCTTTAACCTTTCCGAAAAATACCGCACCCCGGTCGTCTTCCTGATGGACGAAATGGTCGGCCACCTTCGCGAAGGCGTGGAAATCCCGGATCCCGAAACGCTGGAAATCATCAGCCGCGAGCTCCCGGATCCCGACGATAAAGACTGGCTTCCGTATAAAGGCGACCCGGAAACAGGAATTCCGACGCTGCCGCCCTTCGGTGCCGGATGGAAATACCACATCACCGGCCTGATCCACAACGAAAAGGGTTATCCCACTAACAATTCCGACATAGCGCAGGCCCAGGTGGAACGCCTGATGCGGAAAATCGAAATCGGCCGGGATGACATCGTGGACCACGAAGAATTCCTTATTGAAGACGCAGATACCATCATCGTTGCCTTCGGCGGAACGACCCGGGCGGCAAGACGAGCCGTAAAGCTCATGCGTGAACAGGGGATAAAAGCCGGAATGTTCCGGCCCATCTCCATCTGGCCGTGGGCAGACAAAGAGCTGGAAGCGCTGGCAAAGAAATGCCGCCGCATCCTTGTTGTGGAACATAACTACGGACAGTTTGAACTTGAAGTGGAGCGCGCTGTCCATGGCGCCTGCCCGGTCGATTTTCTCGGAGTCGTAAACGGTACGACCATCACGCCGGGAATGATTATCAATAAAATCAAGGAGGTGAACGGATAATGAACAGCACAATCGTTGACAAATATTTCCGTGAGGACTTCCTGCCCCACATCTGGTGTGCCGGCTGCAGCAACGGAATCATCCTGCATGATATCGCCGCCGCGATCGACGCGATCGGCCTGAACAACGACGACGTCTGCATCGTTTCCGGAATCGGCTGCTCCAGCCGCGGCAGCGGATATATGAACTTCAATACGCTCCACGCAACCCACGGCCGGGCCCTTCCCGTGGCGACCGGCATCAAAATGGCCCGTCCCGATATGACGGTCGTCGTAATCACCGGCGACGGTGACTGCGCCGCGATCGGAGGCAATCATTTTATCCACGCCTGCCGGAGGAACATCGACCTGACGATCGTCGTTTTCAACAACAGCATTTACGGCATGACCGGCGGCCAGTACTCTCCCACCACGAAAACCGGGGAATTCGGTACAACCGCCCCCTACGGCGTCATCGATCAGGACTTTGATCTGTGCCGTCTTGCCCAGGCCAGCGGGGCTTCCTATGTCGCCCGCGGCACGGCTTTCCATACCCGCCAGACCACCAAAATGATTCAGGAAGGCATCCTGCACAAAGGCACTTCCGTGATTGACGTTGCGTCGACCTGCCCCACCTATTACGGCAGAAAGAACAAAAAAGGCGATGCCGTCCGGATGATGCAGTGGCAGAAAGACAATACGGTCCGTCTGGAAAAAGCCGCATCCATGGCTCCCGAAGAGCTGGCCGGCAAAATCATTTCCGGTGTCTTTGTAAACGAAGACCGTCCGGAATACTGTGAACAGTATAAACTTCTCTGTGAACGCGTTCAGCAGAAAGGAGGACGATGATATGAGCTATACCCTGAGAATCTGTCTGGCCGGTTCCGGCGGACAGGGCGTCATTCTCTGCTCCATCCTTCTGGCTCAGGCGGCACTGCGGAACGGCTACTATGTCGCGCAGGCCCAGTCCTACGGCCCGGAAGCACGAGGGGGTTCCTGCAAAGCTGAAGTCGTTGTGGCCGACCATCCCATCGACTTCCCGCATCCGGAAAAAATTGATTTTCTCCTGGCGCTCACACAGGATTCACTGGACAAATACATCCATCAGATCGATGAGGACAGCCGGGTAATGTATGATTCCTCGCTGAAAGATCCCGATCATCCCCATATCAAAGAAGCCGTCGCCCTGCCGATTCTGGAGACCGCTTCCAAAAAGATCGGCAAAGCCATGACGGCCAACATCGTAGCGCTGGGCGCGATCAATTCCTATCTGCACCTTTGTGATCCGGAAGATCTGAAGGAAATCGTTCTGGCCAACGTACCGGCCGGAACCGAAGAGCTGAACAGCAAGGCGCTGGAAGCCGGATTTGCCCTTCTGTAACCGGGTTCATACCATTACAAAAGAAAGGGGACAGGTTAAAACCAGTCCCCGAACAAAAAGAGTGTTGCCAATACGGCAGCACTCTTTTTCCATCCGTTTCTATTCTTCCGGAGTCTGCTCCTCCGCTGAGCCTTCCTCTCCGCCGCCGTCCTCAGGCATATCCGGTCCGGACGGCTCTACCGGTTCCGGCGTCGGATCAGCGTCAGGGGCTCCATCCTGCTGGTCCGGATCTTCCTGCTGGCCCGGATCCTCCTGCTGGCCCGGATCTTCCTGCTGGCCCGGATCTTCCTGCTGGCCCGGATCTTCCTGCTGGCCCGGATCCTCCTGCTGGCCCGGATCCTCCTGCTGCTCCGGATTTTCCGGCTGCTCCGGATTCTCCGGCGCCTGGGTTTCTTCCGGCGTCGGTTCCGGAGTCGGCGTCGGGGTCTCGTCCGGAATCAGTTCGCGAT
>CADBNG010000384.1 GCA_902795985.1 uncultured Lachnospiraceae bacterium | reverse complement strand
TTTTCAAAATTATAGAGATCATATTCGATTTCGGGACCGGTCACCACTTCATAGCCCATGCCGATAAAGATCCGTTCGATCTCTTCCAGGGCGATGGTGTTGGGATGGCGGTGTCCGGCTTTTCCATGCTTCGCGGGAAGGGTGACGTCGATCACTTCTCTCGCGAGCTTTTCATCCAGGGCCTTTTTCGCAAAGGAGGTCTGCATCTCTTCGAGCCGCTCTTCGATCTTCGCCCTTGCCTCATTGACAAGCTGGCCGAGAGCAGGCCGTTCCTCCGCCGGAATGCTTTTCATGCTTTTGAGCACTTCGGTGAGCTGGCCTTTTTTCCCCAGAATCCGGACACGGACATCGTTCAGCGAATCCATGGAATCCGCGCTGTTAAAGCTGTCTTCGGCGTGGATCATAATGTCCCGGAGCCGTCCTTTGATCTCTTCTAACATAACTGTCTTCCTTCCTGTGAGCATATAATTAGTCCATCCAGCACCCAGAGGGAAAACTGAATGGACAAACCCGGTATGCCGTTCCTGCCTTATGACTCCTAGCGAAGCTAGGTGGGTAACCGCAGATGATGTTCCTGCCTTCCTCCTGTTTCAGAGGCCTGGCATTCGCACACCGATGTAGGAATCCCTTTTTAAAGAAGATGTAGGTTCATGCTGGCAGGGGATCGGGCATCCCAGGCAAAGCTTTCGTGTGCGGAACATGAACTTCCTTTTCGATTAGAATTATACTATATAAGCCTGTTCATTTCAAGCAGAACGTCGGTTATAAGGCTGTCATATTATTAACGAAAGGGGACGGATGAAACCGGTCCCCTTTCCAAAGAACAAACGAAACGAATTTCCTTATTCCGCCCCGTCTGCCCGCTCTCCTCAGGCTTTTCCTTCGCATCCGAGCACGTTTTTGATCTTGTGTGCCACGACTGCCTTTACGTTCGCGCGTCCGACCTTTAAATACTCTCTGGGATCAAATTTGGAGGGATCCTCAAACAGTACCTGACGTACGCCTGCCGTCATGGCCAGGCGGAGGTCCGAATCGATATTGATCTTGCAGACCGCCATGCCGGCTGCCTTACGGAGCATGTCTTCCGGAATGCCGATGGCATCCGCCAGATTGCCGCCGTGTTCCTGAATAATCTTCACGTATTCCTGGGAAACGGAGGACGCGCCGTGCAGAACGATGGGGAAGCCCGGAAGCCGCTTTCCGACCTCTTCCAGGATGTCGAAACGAAGCTGGGGTTTCGTGCCCGGTTTGAATTTAAACGCGCCATGGCTTGTGCCGATCGCGATTGCCAGAGAATCCACTCCGGTCCGTTCAACGAATTCCTGCACTTCGTCCGGATGAGTATAGGAAGAATCCTCCGCGCTGACTTTTACGTCATCTTCCACGCCGGCTAATGTGCCCAGTTCTCCTTCGACGACAACGCCGTGTTCATGGGCGTATTCCACAACTTTACGGGACAGTTCGATGTTCTCCTCAAAGGGATGGGAAGAACCGTCGATCATAACGGAGGTAAAGCCGCCGTCGATGCAGGACTTGCAGATATCAAAGTCCGCGCCGTGATCCAGATGCAGGCAGATGGGGATGTTCGGGTTCTCGATCAGGGCCGCTTCCACCAGTTTCATCAGGTATGTGTGATTCGCATATTTTCTGGCGCCTGCGGAAACCTGAAGGATCAGCGGGGCATTCAGCTCTCCCGCCGCTTCCGTGATTCCCTGCACGATCTCCATATTGTTGACATTGAAAGCGCCGATGGCGTATCCGCCTTCATAGGCTTTGCGGAACATTTCAGTACTTGTTACCAGAGGCATAAAACAGTCACTCCTTTCAAACCATTCGTTTTCAGCCGGCGGCGGTCTGCCGCTTTCTTATTATCATACCACATCTTAAACAGACTGTGAATTCACTTTTGCAAAAGAGAATCTCCCTGGGGGTCATTCTGTCAGATTACGGAGTTCCTCGATCATCTCCTCATCTTTCAGGCGGAATTTGACCTCCACGCGGCGGGATGCTTCTTTGTTGATGTTCCCGTACTCATCCAGCAGCGGATTGTTCCAGGAATGGCCGCTGACGGTCAGGATCTCACGCAGCATCTCGGACTCGCCGTCGCTTAAGAACTCGCTTTCCGTCTCCAGCAGATAATCGGCAACCGCAAGGGAACGCATCTGCGACAGCTCCAGATTGTATTCATAAGTACCGTCCGTATCGGTGTACCCGTCGATCAGGATTTCCGCTACATTATCCCGGTATTTCGACGAGAGCAATACTTTGCAGTAGATCGGCAGCACCTGCCGCAGGACTTCTTTTCCTTCATCGGAAAGCTGGGAACTGTCGAAATCAAACATGACTTTCGCGTCCAGCATCAGCGCGCCGTTCGTCGGATCAATATTCACATTGATGTTGTTGAGCGCGAATTCTGCCTGCAGCGCCTCGATCAATTCGGCCTTGACGCCGATGATCTTGTCAATCTGCGACTGCTTCTCCCTCAGCTGCTGGGTTTTGGCGTCGATCTCTTTCGCCTGCTCGTCCAGCAGTTCTTTCTGATCCGCCAGCGTGGATTCCTGGGACGCCAGCGTGGATTGCTGCGTCTCTATTTTGTCCTGCTGATCCTTCATGGTCGCCTGCTGCTGGGCCAGCAGTTCTTTCTGTTCGTCCAGCGTCGCCTGCTGCTGGGCAAGCAGCGCTTCCTGTTCCTCCAGCGTCGCCTGCTTATCCTCCAGGGTCTTAGCCTGCTCCGCCAGCGTTTCCTTCATTTCCTCCAGCGTCAGACTCTGTTCATCCAGTTTTTCCTTCTGAAGCGTCAGCTGGGCGTCCTGCTCTGCCAGTTCTTCTTTTTTCTGGGCCATATCCGCCGCATATTCATCCTGAAGGCGAAGCCGCTCACTTTGTTCCGCCAGTTTATCCACATAATTCTTCTGAGCCTGAAACAGCGTAACGCACATGATCAGCACAAAAAGGAGCACTACGCCGGCCATCATATCGGAATAGGAACGCCAGACATTGAATCCGCCCTCTGTTTTCCGGTTTCGTTTTCGTTTTGCCATCGGCTATCTCCTATTCTGCTCAGGAAAACCACTTGTTTTTCTTATTGGACGGGGAGTTCAGTTTCTGAACATTTCTCAGGATTTCCTCCAGAGCAGCCTGCTGCTTCTCTTCCGATTCACTGATCCGGCTTTCCACCGTGTCCACGATCCGCTTTTCCGACTCCTTGCTCAGACGGGAGGCCAGACCCGGATAAAGCAGGATCTTATTGCCGTCTTTGCTGGCGATCTCAAGCTGGGAGAAGATCCGGGTGAGATTCGTAAGCGAGTTGTTGACGAGGGACTGGGTCGTTTTCAGTTCCTGAAGCAGGCCCCGGTACTCTTCCAGTGTCAGTTCGTTCTTGTTATAAACAACGGAAACCTTCTCCAGCAACTCTTCCATCGTATTCCGGGACTGTTCGAACTGATCATATGCCTTCGCGGATTCCTGTACATAGTTCTGCATCGTCTGGTTGCACGCCACCCAGAAGCTTGCGGACTCTTTTTCCGCCTTTTCCAGATTCGCGAGCGTTTCCTGCTGGGTCTTTTCGTAACTCGACATGACCTGCTGATAACGATCCATCAGACCTGTATAGGCTCCCTGGATGATGCCCTGCTCTGTCTGAATCGATGCCACAGCCTCATGCATCATCTGTTCATCCTTCTTAAAGACCGCTTCAAGCTGTGCCGCCACCCTCTCACCGGTCTGCTGGGAATAGATCATGTTGCGGTTCGTCACTTCATTCATGGTCGAAAGCGTTTCACCAAACTGGGCGAATTCCGTCGAGAAGCTTTCCTTCATTTCCCGGACAAAGGAATTCACAATATCCTTTAAGAACATCTGCTGGTTCGTGGTAATCGTCATCATCATGCTTCCCAGCTGGGTATTGATCTTTTCCAGGGTCGGCGTCAGGTTCTCGGCAAATCCGTGAGCCACCTGATCCGAGAATTCCGCCGTCAGCTGGCGCATCATATCATTCTGCTCTTTCTGATTGTTGATCAGCATATTCTGGGCTTCCATTGCGGCGGAAGGAACGACCCTGGCGTGGAAACGGTCCAGAAAAAGATTCATGGCATTTTCCATGACCTGATAACCCGTCTTCAGACTGGACGAAAACAGAATGGAAAGGAGCAGTCCGTAGATGGATGTCATGAACGCCACTTTAATACCGTCGACCAGCGATCCGACGGAAGTTGTCATGGTTTCATAAGTGGAAGGCTCAAAGGAACGCAGGCCCCAGACCAGGCCGACAAAGGTACCGAGAATACCCAGGCTGGTGAGGACTTCCGGAATCAGATCCAGCATCCGTTTATGCGCGTAGCCTTCCGCCTCTTCTTCATTGATATAATCTTCGATATCGCAGATTCCGCTCCGGCTGCGCAGAATATCCTGCAGGAAACGGTTCAGGCATTTCTCAAACGGCTTGAACGTATTGATCCTCCGGATCTTTTCCTGCAGCGGCGTTTCTCTTTCCATATCGTCGATCTGTTCCGTGCTGTCCTTCAGCCATAAGGAAACATTCGTCAGACGAAATACACCGCCGACCAGGGCGAACAGGTAGATAACGATCATAACCCCCAGAAATACGAGATTATAGATCATCGCGGAGCCGAAAATCCGCTCTCCCCCCAGTGCGACCGTCAGTACGATACAGCCGGCGACAGCTGCCGCAAACAAAATGACATCTCTTACTTTACGTCCCATCCTGGATCCTCCATGGTGATTCCGGCTCACACCTTCGCAGGCCGGTGCGCTGTTTTTATCAAAAGATCCGGCAGTTCGTCCTGCCGGCAAATGCTTACCATTTGTAATTGATTGTAATCAGTTTCGGTAAATGTGTAAAGAAAATATCTGCATATGACAAGGGCGCATGAAAAACAAAAGTCTTTCATACGCCCGTGATATCTCTCGTCTGAGCAGGGCATCTGCCTTTTTTACCTGACGAAGCCAGACCCGTCTGTCAGACCGGATACGCGCCGTTGGCCGGATCGAACAGCTTCGCGTCGATTCCGGT
>CADBNG010000383.1 GCA_902795985.1 uncultured Lachnospiraceae bacterium | reverse complement strand
CTTCTGACGGAACTCTGCCTGAGGGGCTATGTGCGGGAAGCGTTTGCCGGAAGATTTGTAACGGTTTAGGCGTCGGTCCGGCGCCGCGGCGGTTTTTCGGACAGGGCAGCCGCTGGAATTCATGCAAAACACAGAAATACCTTTCTGAGAGGAAGAATTTAACCGTACTGACAGCACTTCTTTTCGTACAGCTCTCCTCCGGAATTTCGGCCATTGTATGGAATTACCTCATTCAAAAGGCCGGAACTTCATACCATTCACGGCAATTTCCCTGAAAGGGTATCCGTATTAAATCCCATCCGGACGGTCAAAAACGTTTTTCTACTAAAATTAATATATTAAGTAGATTTTGATTCCCGGTCTTGCGTGAGCCGGGGAATTAGTGTATATTGTGACACGTGCGTGAAAACGCGGGATCTTTAGGACAATCACTGACGCCCGCCGGCAGCTGCCGGCACGTCTGCAGACCGGAGGAACAGTTTTGGCAAATTATCTGGTTATAGTGGAGTCACCGGCCAAAGTCAATACGGTGAAAAAGTTTCTGGGAAACAATTATGAAGTGGCGGCATCGATGGGCCATGTCCGCGACCTGCCGAAGAGCACGCTGGGGATTGACGTTGAAGGGGACTTCGAGCCGAAGTACATCACAATCCGCGGAAAGGGTCAGCTGGTCGCCGGCCTGAAGAAGACGGCGAAGAAAGCGGATGCCGTTTATCTCGCAACCGACCCGGACCGGGAGGGAGAGGCGATTTCCTGGCATCTGGCCCAGGTTCTGGAACTGGACCCGAAAAAGCTGAAGAGAATCACTTTCAATGAAATCACAAAGACCGCCGTCAAGGCCTCTCTTAAGCAGGCGAGGGGCATTGACATGAACCTGGTGGATGAACAGCAGGCCAGACGGTGCCTCGACCGGATGGTGGGGTACCGGATCAGCCCCGTTTTATGGAAAAAAATCCGCCGGGGCTTAAGCGCCGGAAGGGTACAGTCGGTTGCGCTCCGGATCATTGCCGACCGCGAAGACGAGATCAATGCCTTTATTCCGGAAGAATACTGGTCGATGGACGCGGATTTCCTGACCGGACACGGGAAGAAAACCGCGGAGGCCCATTTTTACGGTACGAAAGACAGAAAAATCCCCCTGAACAGCGAGGCGGACGTGGAACGGATCCGCGGGGAGCTGGAAGGGGCGGAGTTTGTCGTTTCCGACGTCAAAACCGGGGAACGCATCAAAAAAGCGCCCTTCCCCTTTACCACCTCCACACTGCAGCAGGAGGCTTCCCGTCAGCTGAATTTCTCCACGTCCAAAACCATGCGGCTGGCTCAGCAGCTGTATGAAGGCGTGAACCTGAAAGGACAGGGCTCCGTAGGCCTGATCACCTATCTGAGAACGGACTCGGTCCGGATCTCCGATGAAGCGGACGCCGCCTGCCGGGCTTTTGTCCGGGAGCAGTATGGAGAGAAATTCCTTTCCGAATCACCGGCAGCCGCGAAAACCGGGACGAATGTCCAGGACGCCCATGAAGCGATCCGTCCGACGGACGTCACCCGGACACCGGCAATGGTGAAGGACGAGCTGAACCGGGATCTTTTCCGCCTGTATCAGCTGATCTGGAAACGCTTTGTGGCCAGCCGGATGAAGAACGCGAAATATGATACCGCTACCGCCGACATTACCGGAAACGGTTATATTTTCCGCGCGCCCGCGTCGCGTCTGGCGTTTGAGGGCTTCCTGGCCGTCTATGTTCAGGATGACGAGAAAAGGGAGGTCAACGCCCCTGTCTTTCTGCTGAATACGGGGGATACCGTTCCTTTGAAGGAGCTCCGGACCGAGCAGCATTTCACCCAGCCGCCGGCCCATTATACCGAGGCGACCCTTGTACGGGCGCTGGAAGAGCTGGGGATCGGCCGGCCGAGTACCTACGCGCCGACGATCAGCACGATCCTGGCCCGGCATTACATTACAAAAGAGGGCAAAAATCTGTTCGTAACGGCCCTCGGCGAAGCCGTCAATGACCTGATGAAGGAAGCGTTCCCGGATATCGTCAATGTTCATTTCACGGCTGATATGGAAGAAAAGCTGGACAAGGTCGGCGACGGAACGGTCGACTGGAAGGCCATCCTGCGTGACTACTGGCCGGGTCTGGAAGAATCGGTCAAAAAGGCGGAAGAAGAGCTTTCCCGCGTGAAGGTGGAAGATAAGATTTCCGATGTCATCTGTGAAAAGTGCGGCCGCAACATGGTCATCAAATTCGGCCCCCACGGCCAGTTCCTGGCCTGTCCGGGCTTCCCGGAATGCCGCAACACCAAGCCGATCATCGAAAAGGCCGGCGCCGCCTGCCCGGAATGCGGCAGCGACCTCATCATCCGCCATACGAGGAAGGGCAGAAGGTACTATGCCTGTTCGAATTATCCGGACTGCAAGTACATGAGCTGGCAGAAGCCGAAGGCCGCCAGAAAGAAAGAGGACTGACTGCGCGTAAACGGTCGGAGACCGTCCGGAGAAGAACCGCGGGAGAACATCTCGGATATGTTACCCCCAGGCAGGATATAAAACCTGCCCGGGGGTATTTTTATGTCCGAAAAAAGGACGACGGAACTGTGATACGGGCAGAAGACCTGGTTTCTGAAATTTGTCCGTAATATCCAGGCGGCACAGCTTTATTCTGCGGACAATGCTCTCAGATCTCTCTTAAAGCATCCGAAGGATTCAATCATCTTTGCAATGTTAAAATTGAATATGCAAAAACCTTAAAATATAATTATAACTAAGATATAATCATAATCAGAAACAAAAGAAAGCAGAAGACGCGGACAGGGAACCGTATCTTTTTGTATCCGAATATTTATACCATTTTAACAAAGCTGCGGCGGCTGCCCCGGCAACAGAGCCTTTTTAATAAGCAGGAGGTGCTGTTATGAAAAAACAACGAAAGAACTCATTCTGGCGGATCCTGGCGCTGGTCCTGGTGCTTGTGCTGGTGAATACCTGTCCGGTTTTCCCGGAAGATGGGAGCACAGCGGAAACGGACGCTTTCAGGGATGCTGCTTTGGCAGATTCCGGAGATATGGATGCGATGCCGGAAAGCCTCCTGCCCTCCGGACCGGAAAGCGAACCGGCAGCAGATGCGGATGAAACGCCTGCCCCTGCATCCGGCAATGAAGACAGTACGCTGACGGACCTGCAGGATGAAACACCAGCTGCGGACCCGGCAGACGAAAACAGCGCGCCGGCGGACCCGCAGGAGGATACACAACCTGCGGACCCGGCAGAAGAAAACAGTACAGAGCCGGATCCGGCAGAAGAAATTCCTGACGATCCTTCCGGACAACCGGAGGCTCCTGCCGTACAGCCTGAAGATGAGCCGGCAGCTGAACCGGATGATACGATCGAAGAAACACCTGCTGCACAGCCGGATGCCCCCGCCGTACTTCCGGACGACGAAGCGCTGACCGAGCCGGCGGCCGTACCGGAAGAAACGGAAGAAGAGAAGCCGTTGCCTGTCTCCGAAGAAGAGGAAGAGAACGCTTCCGTGAAGGCGGCTTTTTCCGGAACCTGCGGAGCAAATATTCTGTGGTACATAACCGGAGATACCCTGCTCATTGACGGTGCGGGAGAGATGTACGATTATGACAGTACTTTCCCCGGGTATTATTCCTCAAGAAACAGTATCAAAAAAATCACGATTTCCAGCGGTGTGACCGCCATCGGAAAAGAGGCGTTTGCCAACTTTGGCGAAGTTACAGAAGTAACGATTCCCTCTACGGTAACCAGCATCAGGACGTCTGCCTTCAGTGGATGCGGCAAACTGCCGAAGATTGATTTTCCGAGCGGCATTACCAGTATCGAGCCCTTCTGCTTTTTCGAGTGCACTTCCCTGAAGGCGGCCATGCTCCCGTCCAAGCTGACCAGCATTGGAATGGGCGCTTTCGAAAAATGCTCCGGCATTCTTGCTGTGTCGATGCCCAGTACGGTAGAAGTCATAGGGGACCGCGCATTCATGGGATGTTCTTCCCTGCCCGTTGTGATGATCTCACCCAAGACCAACAGGATCGGGGATTACGCGTTCCACGGGTGCACGAAACTGAAAACGATCACTTTCCGCGGCTTTGCCCCCACTTTTGGAGAGGACATATTCTACAATGTGAAGGCCACGGCCCGTTATGCGGAGGGGGATCCCACCTGGACCGCTTCTGTCCGGAAGAACTACGGCGGAAATATTACCTGGGTCGCCGATTCAAGCATACCGGTCAACCCGATGGAAGTGACGCTGAATAAGAAAAACGCCACACTGGCAACCAAAAAGACTCTTAAGCTGAAGGCGACCGTACTTCCTCCCGCCGCGGCCGACAAATCCGTCACCTGGTCAAGCAACCACAGCAGCATCGCCAGCGTGGACAGCAACGGGCTGGTCACGGCAAAAAAATACGGGAAGGTGAAGATCACCGCGACGACGGTCAACGGATACAAGGCAACCTGTACGATCCAGACCCGTTTCTGGGACGTGAACAACCCCAAGCAGTCCTGTTATGACCCGGTCTACTGGGCGGTGAACAACGGCATTACAAAATGTTCGGTGGAATTCCGGCCCAATGACAGTGTGACGAGGGGCGAATTTACCGCGTTTTTATACCGCTTTGCCGGAAGCCCTGCGGTCTGGACGATCACAAAAACGTTTTCGGACGTGAATTCGAGTACCACCACGTTCCTCAATGAGATCATGTGGGCTGTGAACGAAGACATTATCAAGGGCTATTCCGACGGAACCTTCCGCCCGAAGGCAGGCATGACCCGGGAGATGTGCGCGATCATGCTCTGGCGCTACGCCGGAAAACCGGAACCGGCTTCGATGACAAGCCCGTTCTCGGATGTGAAGCCCTCCGCCGCGGACTCCTATAAAGCGATCCTCTGGGGCGCCGAAAACGGCATCATCAAGGGCTCCGGCGGCAAATTCCTGCCGAAACAGGAGTGCACAAGGGGCACTGTCGTGACGTTTTTGTACAGGTATATGGAAAAGTTTGGAATGGCTGCCGGCTGACAGGCCGATTGCGGGAGGCGGTTCCGATAGCTTAACGTCGATGCCGGCGCAGAACCGCAAACAGATGCGCCTGCAGGAAAAGATGATTGAACGAAAACGGGTATGAACTGATTAAGGGACAGGTTTTAAGCCTGTCCCTTTTGTGTCAAAAATGGATCAAGGGGTCTGCCCCCTTGATCCGTTAATGCAGACCGAGTATCGCCACCGCAATGCTGAAGAAGATGGTGATGGAACACGCGTCCACAATGGTGGTGATCAGCGGGGAAGCCATCAGGGCCGGATCGAATTTCAGTTTGGTGGCCAGCATCGGCATCATGCTGCCGATGAACTTGGCGATCACGATGGAACATAACAGGGCAAGGCCGACGATCAGGGCGATCATCGGATCCCGGTTCATGATGATCACGCGGACGCCGTTGACGAGGGCCAGGATCAGGCCGACGATCAGGGAAACACGCAGTTCCTTGAACATGACCCGGAAGACGTCGGAAAGCTGGACTTCTTCCAGCGCCAGTCCGCGGATGATCAGGGTGGAAGCCTGGGAACCGCAGTTGCCGCTGGTGTCCATCAGCATCGGGATAAAGGAAACGAGGACAGGAATGGCCTCGAAAGCCTGCTCGTAGTGAGTCAGGATCAGTCCGGTGATGGTGGCGGAAAGCATGAGGACGAGCAGCCAGGGAATTCTTTTCTTCACATGCTGCAGGACAGGGGTGTCCAGATAGGTCTCGTCCATGGGCCGGATACCGCTCATGATGGCCATATCTTCGCTGACCTCTTCTTCCATGACGTCCATGGCGTCGTCGACGGTGATGATACCGACCATCAGGCCTTCGTTGTCCGTAACCGGCAGGGCCAGCAGATCATATTTGGAGAAGAGACGGGCTACCTCCTCCTGGTCGGTATGGGTGTTGACCGAAATGATCTCCGCATCCGATTCCATGATGTCTTCCATTTTGACGTCATCGTCTTCGGTCAGAAGATCCTTTGCTTCCACAATACCGACGAGCTTGCGGTTTTCCAGCACATAGCAGGTATAGATCGTTTCCTTGCGGATACCGATCTTCTTGATCAGCCGCAGGGCTTCGGCAACCGTGGTATTGCGGCGCAGCGAAACATACTCCGTCGTCATTACGCTTCCGGCGGAATCTTCGGGATAATTCAGCAGCTGATTGATGGTTCTTCTTTTTTCGGAACTGACGGATTCAAGGATCCGGGAAACGAGGTTGGCCGGGAGATCTTCCATCAGGTCGACGGTGTCGTCCAGGAACATCTCATCGAGCATATCCTTCAGCTCTTTTTCGGTAAAAAGCGCTACCAGGGTGGACTGCTGGTCCGAGTCCATATTGGTGAACACTTCCGCGGCCTTGTCCTTGGGAATCAGACGGAAGGCCTTCGCCAGGTCACTCTCCTCCAGGTCCTCCATGAGAGCAGCAATGTCCACGGCGTTCATTACATTCAGGATACTTCTTACGGCTTTGTATTCCCGTGCCTGTAAGAGATCCAGAAACACCTGATCGTTCATGTGTTTGTCCTCTTTCTTTTTTATTCAAGCACGAGTGATAACTGGCACCTGCATCCATGCTGCTCACCCCCTCTTTCGACCCGTAAGATCGGGGCAGAAAAGCCCCGGGTCATTGTGTTATT
>CADBNG010000382.1 GCA_902795985.1 uncultured Lachnospiraceae bacterium | reverse complement strand
GGATGCGCCGGCGGCGGCGGCCAGCCGATCGAAGACGGGAAGGAACTTGCCGGCGAGCGGGCGAAGATCCTGTACCGCCTGGATGAGGAGAACCCCATCCGCTGTTCTCATGACAATCCGGATGTTCAGGAACTGTATCGGGATTTCCTGAAGGAACCCCTTGGGGAACTCTCCCATAAGCTCCTGCATACGCATCAGGAGACATGGACGCTTTAAGCTGTATACACTAAAAGGCCGGGAAAGCTGAGATATCAGTTTTCCCGGCTGTATTAAAAAGAGAGAAGATCTGTTGGAGATAACGTACGATCGGATCGGATGAGGCTCACAGTACTGAAACCAGGCGTCCTCCCTCTCAGCCAATTTACGTCTCCACTAAGCCTGCGGTCAAATTCGGCGTAAGCGTACCTCAAAGACCGCAGGCAAGTTCCGGCAGCAAATCGTCTTCGAGCTCGTTTGGCTGATGGTGTCTGTACTGTGGACCTCATCCGATCTGACGGTGAACCGAAGGGGACAGTCCCCTTCGCTCCCTGCTCCGTCCCTTCTGGCCCCTGTTCCGAAGGGGACAGTCCCTTTCGGACCCTTGCTCCCTCCCGTGTGCTTGTTTTATTTCCTCCCCGTTTTGAGCCGTTTTTGTTGTCGATGTTTAAAAGTTGGATTATAATTCAGATATGAGTACGTCAGCACCGTTATTTTTAATCATACTGCTTCCGGTTCTGGGGGCGTGCTTTCTGACGGTTTTCCTGCGAATCCGGGTGCAGCGAGCAAACGCGTCTTCGCTGATAGCGAAGGGCCTTGCGTCGTGCTGCTTTTTGCTGCTTTCGTTTACCGGGATTCCCGGAGCAAAGAACAGCTATCCGCTTTTTGTGACAATCGGCCTGTTCTTCGGACTTCTGGGAGATATCTGGCTGGACTTGAAATACAACTGCCCTGAAGAGAGTGACCGCTATACCTTTGCGGGCTTCTATTCCTTTGCGGCAGGACATGTATTCTTCCTGATTGCTCTGATCCGCTGCTTCGGGGAAGGCGCGTCTGCCGGCCTTCATTTTGTTCTTCCCTTTGCCCTTTCGGCTGTCTGCGGCATTGCCATCGGCATGGGCGGAAAGCTGTTGAAGCTGGATTACGGCCGGTTCCGGAATGTAACCATGTTTTATGGCGCGCTGCTGATTTCTTCGGCTCTGATCAGCGCCGGTCTGATTCTGAAAACCGGCGGACAGAGACGGCCTCTGATCCTGTTCTTTATCGGCGCCGTCCTGTTCCTGCTTTCCGACCTGGTGCTTTCCGGCACTTATTTCGGAAAAGGGAAGAACCGGCCGGCGGATATCATTTCCAATCATATTCTCTATTACGCGGCCCAGTTCCTGATCGCAGCCTCTGCAGTGGCCGGCGGCTGAGCGGGACGCCCGGTTACCTGCCGGGAATACCGTGCTCGCAGGGTACGCCTGTCTGGCACTTTCCGCATCCGTACCGCGGGGCATAGAGAATTCCCATTTTATCAACCCATTCCTTGCAGAGAATGTTGTTTTTTCCATGTTCCAGTGTGATGGCTGCTGCCGGACATAAAGGGATGCAGGCGCCGCAGCGAATGCAGTATTCATCATAACGGGTATAGGGGCGGACGTCCGCATCGACCGGCTGATCGATGATAATACTGGCAAAACGGACTGCCGTGCCTTTTTCCGTTATCAGACCTTTGGAAATCCCGAAGGTTCCCAGACCGCAGGCATAGGCGGCATGCCGTTCCGACCAGGCGCTTTCCGTCTGGAAGGTTTTCCGACCTTCCTCTTCAAAAAAACGATGGCGGACCGAAAACCGGGCATCCGAAGAGGGAACGACCGCACGGACACCGTTTGACAGGAAAAAGTCTTTAATTCCTTCAGCAAACGCATTGATGAACTGCTGTCCTTCATACCGGGCATAAAGCCATTCACGGGAGGGCATTGTACCGGAACGGTTGCCGGCACGGACAGCTTCCGAAAAGGGCATAACGAAAGAAATAACGGTTCGGGCTCCCTCCAGCCATTGGGACGGAAGCAGAAACGAGGGGCCGATGACGGCCTCATTCCGGAATGTCAAAAAGAGAGGATCATCGGCGGAAGCATAGCCTTCGACGGGTTCATCGATAAGGTGAAAAGCAGGATAGTCTTTTCCGTTTTCGCTGCCGGCCTCAATGAGATTGCCTTTGGTTTCATGGAAAATGCGCAGAAATTCGCGATGCAGCCGTTCTTTGTACCGGTTCATGACCAACCCTCCTTCAGACAGCGGACCCCGGGATTGTTTTCTGTGAAAACAGTTTAGCATAAAGGCCGGCCGCAGTTCAATGGACGACAGCAGGGTTCAGCGGCGAATCCTTCCCGAAGAGCCTGAAAAAAGGGAAGGATTACGGCAGCCGGAGCCGGCCGGACAGAGCGTCGGAAATTGACAGGAATCCTGCACCGTGATATAATCTAACGGCTTGTCTGAAAGATTCAGACCGTTTTCAAAGAGACAGGGGAGACCGGCTGATGCAGCCGGATAGAAGCGGAGCGGAAGAGGAACCTGAAAATCGCTTCATACGGGAGTAGAACTATGAAAATGTTTAAAAAAGGACTTTGTTTCGCGGGAGCGGCCGTACTGGCAATTTCGCTTTCCGCCTGCTCGGCATCACAGGTGACCGACGTTTTCGATGACCTGGTGGAAGATACGGCTGCACAGGAAGCCGTGGAAACGCCCCTTCCGAAAACAGCCATCACCGAACTGCGCAAGATCGATACCTCCATCCAGGCCCCGAAATTCTCAAAGAATCTGAGGGGAAGCGTTACCATTCCGGAAGGAGAAACCTGGGAGCTGGAGGCCGAGGCGGAAAGTCCCGACGGCGGAGTCATTGAATACCAGTGGTACCGGAACAACGTGAATTCCAACGGCGGCGGCTCACCGATCGTCGGGGAGACTTCTTCCAAATATGTCGCGAGAGCGGCGGTGCCCGGAAGTGTCTTCTATTATGTTGTTGCCATTAACACCCACGGCGAAATGTGCAATATGGGTACCAGCAATACCTTTGAAATTGATGCCGTCAAGAACGGAAAATGGGAATCCGATGAATTCGGAAAAAAATACGTCAATGGAGATGGTACTTTCCCCACCGAGACCTGGATCCGGATTCAGGGCGATACCTATCATTTCGATTCCGCCGGCTATGTTTCCGTCGGCTGGTTCGGCGTCAATGACACGTTTTATTATTTTGACGAAAACGGGAAACTGCTGCGGAACGGCAAGACACCGGATGGCTATGATACCGATGCGGACGGAAGACTGATCGGCGCCGGCGCGCCGGAACTTTCTCCTACAACGGCTGAAATCGCGCAGGCGGCGCAGGAAGCCGCGGCGGCGGAAGCGGAAGCCGCAGCGATTGCCGCGGAGGAAGCGGCACAGGCGGAAGCCCAGGCAGCCGAAGAAGCAGCGGCAGCGGAAGCGGCGGCAGCCGAGGAAGCCGCGGCGGCAGAAGCCCAGGCAGCGGAGGAAGCGGCACAGGCGGAGGCCCAGGCGGCAGAAGAAGCAGCGGCAGCGGAAGAAGAGACGTACTACGAGGAAGACTATTCCGATGAAGGCGGATACGTCGAAGACGACGGTTACTACGATGAATCCGGAGAGTAAACAGGGAAAGAATCATGAGTGAACGGATCCGAATCGCCGTTGATGCGATGGGCGGAGATCTCGCTCCCGCGGAACCGATCCGCGGAGCGGTTGAAGCTTTAAACGAAAGAGAAGACATCGAAATCCTTCTGGTTGGCCAGAAGGAAAAGATCGGCGCCGAACTGGCAAAGCATGTTTATGACAAAAACCGGATGATACCGGTTTTTGCCTCCGAAGTGATCGAAACCGGGGAACCGCCGGTTCAGTCGATCCAGAAGAAGAAGGATTCTTCGCTGGTGGTGGCCCTTTATAAAGTACGCAACGGCGAAGCGGACGCGGTGGTGACCGCCGGGAATACCGGCTCCGTCCTTGTGGGAGGACAGGTCATCGTACGCAAGGAAAAGGGAGTTATGAGAGCTCCCCTGGCCCCGCTGATTCCTACGGCTAAAGGCGTTTCCCTCCTGATCGACTGCGGGGCAAACGTGGATGCCCGTCCCGAGCATCTGGTCCAGTTTGCCGTTATGGGCAATGCTTATATGCAGGCGATGATGGGGGTTGAAAAGCCCCGTGTGGCGATCGTCAATATCGGCGCGGAAGAGGAAAAGGGCAATGCGCTCGTGAAGGAAACCTTTCCTCTGCTGAAAGAATGCAGGGATATCCATTTTATTGGCAATATCGAAGCCCGGGATATTCCGGCGGGGGACGCCGATGTCATTGTGACCGAAGCGTTTGTCGGCAACGTCATCCTGAAACTGTACGAGGGCGTTTCAACCACCCTGATCAACAGCATCAAGGCCGGAATGATGTCCTCAACCCGCAGCAAGATGGGTGCTTTGCTTGTGAAACCGGCACTGAAGGAAACCCTGAAATCCTTTGATGTGGACATTTACGGCGGCGCTCCGCTGCTGGGACTGCGCGGGCTGGTTGTCAAGACCCACGGAAGCGCGAAGGGGACGAATTTCAAGAATACCATCCTTCAGTGCGTAAAGTTTAAAGAAAACGATCTCAACGGGATCATCAGAAATCGACTGGGACTGATCTGAATCAGTCCCATTTCACGGATAAAATGAACAATCTGGCGGCATTCGAAAACCGAATCGGCTATGGGTTCCGGGACCGCGGCCTGCTGGTCACAGCCCTGACACACAGCTCTTATCTGAATGAACATGATCTGCCCCGGGAACGCTGCAATGAACGCATCGAGTACCTGGGCGACGCTGTACTGGAACTGATCACCAGTGAACTGCTCTATGAAAAATATCCGATGCTGGAGGAAGGAGACCTGACCCGTCTTCGCGCGGCGCTGGTCTGTGAACCGGCCCTGGCAGAGGACGCGAAGGAGATGGATATCAGCCGGTATCTGCTCCTCGGCAAGGGAGAGGATCAAAGCGGCGGGCGCTATCGTGATTCCGTGGTTTCCGATGCGGTGGAAGCGGTGATCGGCGCCGTCTACCTGGACGGAGGAATCGAACCGGCCCGCAGACTGATTCATACTTTTATCCTGAACGATATCGAAACCAAACGCCTGAAGATCGACGCGAAATCGGAACTTCAGGTCCTCGCGCAGGAAATTCTCGGCGCCACACCGTCCTACCGGATTACCGGGTCGGCCGGTCCGGATCATGCTCCGGTCTTTATGGCGGAAGTACGGATCGCGGAAGAGGTCTTCGGAAGCGGAGAGGGAAGAAACAAGAAACGGGCTGAGCAGGAAGCCGCTTACGGCGCGCTGCTCCGGTTAAAAGGAAAACGGCAGTAATGTATCTTAAAAGCATTGAAATGCAGGGGTTCAAATCCTTTGCGTCAAAAATAAAAATGGATTTCCATGACGGCGTCACCGGCATCGTCGGCCCGAACGGGAGCGGCAAAAGCAATGTCGCGGATGCCGTCCGCTGGGTTCTGGGCGAACAGAGCGCCAAACAGCTTCGCGGCGGGAATATGCAGGACGTGATCTTT
>CADBNG010000381.1 GCA_902795985.1 uncultured Lachnospiraceae bacterium | reverse complement strand
TCAGCTCGATGTTGCCGTAACACTTCATGCCGGTTCCGGCAGGAATCAGCTTACCGATAATCACGTTTTCCTTCAGACCGATCAGATGGTCCACCTTTCCTTTGATGGCCGCTTCGGTCAGGACCTTCGTGGTTTCCTGGAAGGACGCCGCGGAGAGGAAGGAATCCGTTGCAAGGGAAGCCTTTGTGATTCCCAGAAGGATCCGGGTTCCCTGTGCCGGCGCTTTGCCTTCATCCTCCATCTGGCGGTTGATATCTTCAAACTCCAGATAATCCACCAGCATTCCGGGCAGATATTCCGTATCCCCGCCTTCTTCGATGCGGACTTTCTTGAGCATCTGGCGCACGATCACTTCGATGTGCTTATCCGCAATTTCAACACCCTGCAGACGGTATACCCTCTGAACCTCGCGGAGCATGTAGTCCTGAACGGCTTCCACGCCCTTGATGCGGAGGATGTCATGAGGATTGACGGAACCTTCGGTCAGTTCATCACCGGCTTCCAGTACGTCGCCGTCCTGGATCTTGATCCGGGAGCCATACGGGATGAGATAGGTCTTGGATACGCCTTCCTCATCGTCGCGGACTTCAATCTCGCGTTTTTTCTTATTGTCCTTCAGCGTCGCCACACCCTTGATCTCCGTAATGATCGCAAGACCTTTGGGCTTACGGGCTTCAAACAGCTCCTCAACACGGGGAAGACCCTGTGTGATATCGCCGCCGGCAACACCGCCGGTATGGAATGTACGCATGGTCAGCTGCGTACCGGGCTCACCGATGGACTGGGCCGCGATAATGCCGACGGATTCGCCCACCTGGACCGGGGTTCCGGTCGCCATGTTCGCGCCGTAGCACTTTCCGCAGATTCCGATCCGGGAGCGGCAGGTAAGGATGGTACGGATCTTGACCTTCTCCAGAAGCTCTCCGTCCTCGTTATATCCGCCGTTCACGATCCTGGACGCCATGGAGGGGGTGATCATATTGTCCGCTTCGACGATCAGATCCCGGTTCGCGTCGTAAATGTTGCTGCAGGAGAAACGTCCGATCAGACGTTCCCGCAGGGATTCAATTTCTTCCTTGCCTTCCGTAAAGGCGGCGACCCACATGCCCGGGATCTCCTGGCCTTCCTTCACGCAGTCGTTCTCCCGGATAATCAGTTCCTGGGAAACGTCCACCATTCGGCGGGTCAGGTAACCGGAGTCCGCCGTACGCAGCGCTGTATCGGACAGTCCCTTACGGGCGCCGTGCGCGGACATGAAGTATTCCAGAACGTCCAGGCCTTCACGGAAATTGGACTTGATGGGAAGCTCGATGGTATGTCCGGTCGTATCCGCCATCAGGCCGCGCATGCCGGCCAGCTGCTTGATCTGTTTTTCCGAACCACGGGCACCGGAATCGGCCATCATGTAAATGCTGTTGTAATGGTCCAGACCGGAAAGCAGAGCCTTCGTCAGCTTTTCGTCGGTCTCTTTCCACATATCGATGACTTCCTTGTAACGCTCTTCCTCCGTCATCAGGCCGCGGCGGTAGTTCTTTGTGATCTGTGTTACATTCTCCTGGGCATCTTCCAGCAGCTTTTCCTTTTCCGCCGGAACGGTCATATCCGAAATGGATACGGTCATGGCCGCGCGGGTGGAGTATTTGAAGCCCATCGCCTTAATGGAGTCCAGCACCTCGGCTGTAACCGTTGCGCCGTGAACGTCGATAACCTTTTCCAGAATCTGCTTCAGCTGCTTCTTGGTCACGAGGAAATCCACCTCGGGAAGCATCTCGTTGCCCGGAACGGTCCGGTCGACATAGCCCAGATCCTGGGGAATAATCTCGTTGAACAGGAAGCGTCCGAGGGTGGAATCGATCATCTTTGTGGTGATTTCGCCGTTCTCGTCCACGCTCTGGAAGCGGACCCGGATCTTTGCCTGCAGGGTAATATATCCGTTCTCGTAAGCCTTGATGGCCTCGTTCACGTCTTTGAAGCAGCTGCCTTCGCCCTTCTCACCCGGCTTTTCCAGCGTCAGGTAGTAAATACCGAGAACCATATCCTGGGACGGAACCGCCACGGGGCCTCCGTCCGAAGGTTTCAGCAGGTTGTTCGGCGAAAGAAGCATGAACCGGCATTCCGCCTGGGCTTCCACCGAAAGGGGAAGATGGACCGCCATCTGGTCTCCGTCGAAGTCGGCATTGAAAGCGGTACATACCAGCGGATGCAGCTTGATGGCCTTGCCTTCCACCAGGATCGGCTCGAAGGCCTGGATTCCCAGACGGTGCAGGGTAGGCGCACGGTTCAGCATTACCGGATGCTCCTTGATGATGTCCTCGAGGACATCCCAGACTTCCGTCTGCATCTTTTCCACCATCTTTTTGGCGTTCTTGATATTATGTGCCGTTTCGTTGGCCACAAGCTCCTTCATGATAAAGGGCTTGAACAGCTCCACCGCCATTTCCTTTGGAAGGCCGCACTGGTAGATCTTCAGCTCCGGTCCCACAACGATAACGGAACGTCCGGAATAGTCGACACGCTTGCCCAGCAGGTTCTGACGGAAACGTCCGGTTTTACCCTTGAGCATGTCGGACAGGGATTTCAGATTCCGGTTTCCGGGGCCCGTTACCGCGCGGCCCCTGCGGCCGTTGTCGATCAGGGCGTCCACGGCTTCCTGAAGCATTCTCTTCTCGTTGCGGACGATGATTTCCGGCGCGGAGAGCTCCAGGAGTCTTTTCAGACGGTTGTTCCGGTTGATAATCCGGCGGTACAGGTCGTTCAGGTCCGAAGTGGCAAAACGGCCGCCGTCCAGCTGGACCATCGGGCGCAGATCCGGGGGAATAACCGGGATCACGTTCATGATCATCCATTCCGGACGGTTTCCGGAAGTACGGAACGCTTCCACCACTTCCAGACGTTTGATAATGCGGGCCCGCTTCTGGCCGGAGGATTCCTGCAGTTCTTTCTTTAAAGCGGCAGATTCCTCCTCCAGATCGATGGCCGCCAGCAGTTCCTGTACGGCCTCCGCGCCGATTCCGACACGGAAATACATCTCCCCGTTGGAGTCCGCCTGCTCCGACAGCAGCGTCTGATACTCCTGCTCCGAGAGAACCTGTTTGTAGGTCCGGCCCGAATTGCCGGGTTCCAGTACGATATAGCTGGCAAAATACAGCACCTTCTCCAGCGTTTTCGGAGAAATGTCCAGCAGCATGCCCATTCTCGACGGGATGCCCTTGAAATACCAGATATGGGAAACCGGCGCGGCCAGTTCGATATGGCCCATGCGTTCGCGGCGGACGGAGGATTTGGTGACTTCCACGCCGCAGCGGTCGCAGATCACGCCTTTATAACGGATCTTTTTATATTTTCCGCAGTGACATTCCCAGTCTTTGGCCGGTCCGAAGATCCGCTCGCAGAACAGTCCGTCCTTTTCGGGCTTTAAGGTTCTGTAGTTGATCGTTTCCGGCCGTTTGACTTCGCCGTGCGACCACTGGCGGATCTTGTCGGGTGAGGCAAGACCGATGCGGATCGCGTCGAAGGTCAGCGGTTCATAAGGTACAGCATTATTCATTCTTTCAGGCATTTGATACCCCTTTCCGGATATTCCATCCGTGCTTCCGTTTCGACAGATACGATACTGACCGCGGACCTTTATGAGTAGTCATCCGAGTAGAAGGAATCGTCACCGGCCTCTTCGATTTCCTCGACGACCGAATCCACCAGCTCTCCGTTCCGGAATTCCTGTGTGGTGAAGCCGTACGTCTCGAGTTCCTGGCTGCTGACTCTTCCGTTCCGGTCAAAGCGTTCATTCTCTACCGAACTGAAGTGTGTTGATTCGCCGTACTGTGAGGTCTCCACAATCTCGACCTCGGTATTGTCATCCTTCAGGACCTTGATATCCAGTCCCAGGGACTGCAGTTCCTTGATCAGAACCTTGAAGGATTCCGGAATGCCCGGCTCAGGGATGTTTCCGCCCTTGATGATGGCTTCATAGGTCTTGACACGTCCGACCACATCGTCGGATTTCATGGTAAGGATCTCCTGCAGCGTATAAGCCGCGCCGTAAGCTTCCAGGGCCCAGACTTCCATTTCTCCGAAACGCTGTCCGCCGAACTGGGCTTTTCCTCCCAGGGGCTGCTGTGTAACCAGCGAATACGGGCCGGAGGAACGGGCATGGATCTTATCGTCGACCAGATGGTGCAGCTTCAGGTAGTGCATGTGCCCGATGGTGGTCGGGGAATCAAAGAATTCTCCCGTACGTCCGTCTCGGAGAAGGACCTTTCCGTCTTCCGAAATCGGCACGCCCTGCCAGAGCCTGCGGTTCTCCAGATGCTCTTCCAGATACTGGTACACTTCCGGAACGAGCTCGTCTTTATGCAGTTCCGTAAATTCCTCCCAGGAGAGGTTTACGTAGTCATTTGCCAGTTTCAGCGTATCCTGGATGTCGATCTCGTCCGCGCCGTCGAAAACAGGGGTGGACACTTCGAAGCCGAGGGCCTTGGCCGCCAGGCTCAGATGGATTTCCAGGATCTGTCCGATATTCATACGGCTGGGAACGCCTAAGGGGTTCAGCACGATATCCAGCGGACGTCCGTTCGGCAGGAACGGCATATCCTCGACCGGGAGCACACGGGAAACAACACCCTTGTTGCCGTGACGTCCGGCCATTTTGTCGCCCACGGAGATCTTACGCTTCTGGGCGATGTAAATGCGGACCGACTGGTTGACGCCCGGGCTGAATTCGTCGCCGTTCTCGCGGGTGAAGACCTTGGCATCCACAACAATACCGGATTCACCGTGGGGCACTTTCAGGGAAGTATCCCGGACTTCGCGGGCTTTCTCACCGAAAATCGCGCGGAGCAGCCGCTCTTCAGCCGTCAGTTCGGTTTCTCCCTTCGGGGTGACCTTGCCGACCAGGATGTCTCCCGCGCGCACTTCCGCGCCGATGCGGATGATTCCGCGGTCGTCCAGGTTTTTCAGGGCTTCTTCGCCGACACCGGGAACGTCCTTGGTGATCTCTTCCGGTCCCAGCTTCGTATCTCTGGCCTCAACCTCATGCTCTTCAATATGAATCGAAGTGTAGACGTCGTCCTTGACCAGGCGCTCGCTCAGGAGGACCGCGTCCTCGTAGTTATAGCCTTCCCAGGACATGAATCCGATCAGCGGGTTCTTGCCCAGCGCCAGTTCCCCTCTGGAGGTGGAGGCGCCGTCCGCAATGACCTCGCCGGCTTCGATATGATCGCCGGTCCGGACAATGGGTCTCTGGTTGTAGCAGTTGCTCTGGTTGCTTCGGACAAATTTGGCAACCTTGTATTCCTGCCGGGTTCCGTCGTCATTGGCGACGATGATCTGATCGGCCTGGACGAAGGTGACGGTTCCGGGCTTTTCCGCTACGACGCAAACGCCGGAGTCCACCGCTGCCTTTTCCTCGATACCCGTTCCCACAACCGGCGCTTCGGTAAAGAGAAGCGGAACGGCCTGACGCTGCATGTTGGCGCCCATCAGCGCGCGGTTCGCGTCGTCGTTCTCCAGGAAGGGGATCAGCGCGGTAGCGACCGAGAAGACCATCTTCGGGGAAACGTCCATATATTCGAACATTTCGCGGTCATATTCCTGTGTTTCGTCTTTATAACGGCCGGAGACACGGCGGCGTTTGAAGTGGCCTTCCGCGTCGATCGGTTCGTTCGCCTGGGCAACGTGGTAATTGTCCTCTTCATCCGCTGTCATATAGACGACTTCATCCGTGACTTTCGGATTTTCAGGATCGCTCCGGTCGATCACGCGGTACGGAGCCTCGATGAATCCGTAACGGTTGATCCGGGCGTAGGACGCCAGGGAGTTGATCAGACCGATGTTCGGACCTTCGGGAGTCTCGATCGGGCACATTCTTCCGTAATGGGAATAATGAACGTCGCGGACTTCGAATCCGGCACGGTCACGGGAAAGTCCGCCCGGGCCCAGCGCCGAAAGACGTCTCTTGTGTGTCAGCTCGCCCAGCGGGTTGTTCTGATCCATGAACTGAGACAGCTGGGAGGATCCGAAGAATTCCTTGACCGCGGCCGTCACGGGCTTGATGTTGATCAGGGACTGGGGAGTGATCATATCCGCGTCCTGTGTGGTCATGCGTTCCCGCACGACACGCTCCAGACGGGAAAGACCGATGCGGTACTGGTTCTGCAGGAGCTCGCCCACGCAGCGGATCCGGCGGTTGCCCAGATGGTCGATATCATCGGCGTTGCCGAGGCCGTACTCCAGATGGATCCCGTAGTTGATGGAGGCAAGGATATCCTCCTTCGTAATATGCTTCGGGATCAGCTCGGTCACGTTCTTTTTGATTGCTGCCCGCAGCTCGCTCAGGTCGGTATACTCTTCCATGAGCTCCTTGAGTGCGGGATAATAAACCTCTTCCGTAATGCCGGCTTCTTCCGGGTCGATATCCACCCAGGAGGTAATGTCCACCATCATATTGGAAAGGATCTTGACGTCGTGGTCTTCCACCCGGACTTTTACGGACGGAACCGCCGCATACTGGATTTCATCCGCCAGTTCGCGGGTCACCACCGTGCCGGCTTCCGCAATCACTTCACCGGTTTCGGTGCTCACAACGTCGTCCGCCAGCACCGCTCCGGTAATCCGGTTGCGAAGCGCCAGCTTCTTGTTGAATTTATAACGGCCGACCTTGGCCAGATCATACCGTCTGGAATCGAACAGCATGGAGAAAATCAGGTTCTCCGCGCTTTCCACCGCTTCCAGCTCGCCCGGACGGATTCTCTTGTAGAGTTCCAGCAGACCGCCCTGGTAGCTCGGGGCGGGATCCTTGGCAAGGGTCGCCTCGATTTTCGGCTCGTCGCCGAACAGCTCCCGGATTTCGTCATTCGTGGAAACGCCGAGGGCACGGATCAGGGACGTGACGTAAGCTTTACGGGTCCGGTCCATGTGCACATAAAAAACGTCGTTGGAGTCGGTTTCATATTCCAGCCAGGCGCCCCGGTTGGGAATGACCGTGCAGGAATAGAGCTCCTTGCCGAGCTTGTCGCGGCTCACGTTATAGTAGATGCCCGGTGAGCGGACAAGCTGCGATACAATGACACGCTCCGCGCCGTTGATCACGAAAGTGCCGGTATCGGTCATAATCGGAAGATCGCCCATGAAGATTTCGTGTTCGGAGATCTCGTCGTTTTCCTTGTTGTAAAGGCGGACCTTCACTTTCAGCGGAGCGGCGTAGGTCGCGTCCCGCTGTTTACATTCATCGATGGAATACTTTACGTTGTCTTCACACAGGGTGAAGTCCATAAATTCCAGGCTCAGCTTGCCGCCGTAGTCCTCGATGGGGGAAATGTCCGCAAATGCCTCTTTTAACCCGTCGGTCAGGAACCAGTTATAGGAGTTCTTCTGAACCTCGATCAGGTTGGGCATCATCAGCACTTCTTTCTGCCGCTGATAACTCATCCTCATACTCTTCCCGGACTTCACCGGGCGTATTCTGTTTTTCTCCATTGACGATTTCACCTCATGTGCGTATAATAGTTACCATGAAACAGCACTTTGACCTTTCTGTCCATAAGATTAAAAAGATTTTTGTTTTTTAATTTTTTGAAAAAAAGGGCGTGGCAATCCACAATAGTGCAAACTTAAAGGTAGCACAAAATCAACCCCCTGTCAACGATAAGATCAGGGGGTTTTAAATTAAATTTTTATAAACTGCGTACCTGTTCACAGTCCATCCGTCAGAAAAAACCGTTTTTTCGTGTTTACATGAAAAAACGGTTTTTTCTGACGGATGGTTCCTGGGAACAGGAACCTCCACCAAACCGAGCAAAAGCCTGTTTCCTTATTCTTTTGTTCAAACCGGACTTTTGCGAGGTGCCGCGTGAAGGACTGTGAACAGTAATGCCGTCCACTTACTTCCCGCTCCGTCTCCGATACTCCCCGATCACTTCTCCCGGCTCTCCCGTCATCACGTTCTTTCCGGCATCCATCCACATGATCCGCGTGCACAGGGTCTGCATCTGGTCCAGAATATGGGAAACCAGCAGAACCGTCCGGTCCTTTTCGGCCATCAAGCTCTGGATCGTCTCAAAACTCTTTTGCTTAAAGTGCTCGTCTCCGACACTGAAGACTTCGTCGATCAGCAGGATATCGGTCCGCAGCATGGCCGTGATGGAAAACGCCAGCCGGGAATACATCCCGCTGGAATAGGTATCCACCGGAAGGTCAATAAAATGCCCCAGTTCCGAATACTCGATGATCTCCTCTTCCCGCTCTTTGATCTCCTTTCTGGAAAACCCCAGCAGCAGGCCGGAAAGCATGATGTTTTCCCGTCCGGACAGCGCGCCGATAAAGCCCACGCCGATGGAAAGCAGCGAGCAGTTCCGGCCGTGCAGGTCAATACTCCCGCTGTCAGGAACGAAGATTCCGGCGATGGTCCGCAGCAGCGTGGATTTTCCGCCGCCGTTGCGTCCGATGATTCCGAAAATCTCGCCTTTTTTCACACTGAAGGAGATCCCGTCCAGCGCTCGCACGCGGGACATGGAGGGATCCGCCTCCAGGGCGTTCCGGACCGACCGGGTCTTCGCCAGCCGGTAGGACAGGGTCACATTGCAGACATCGATCGCGTTTTCCGTCATCAGATCACCTTCGCATATGTGTTTTCGTTTTGATAAACCAGCCGCAGGCCCACCGCGGTCAGAACAAGGGATACCGCCAGCCAGACCAGATACGCCCAGTGAAAGCTGGAAAAGCCGTAAAGCAGTCCGTTCCGGGCCAGAGATATGCACAGCGCAATGGGATTAATCCGGCTGATCCACAGGCCGTACGGCGCCGGAAGCCGGTTTTCGATGGACCAGAACGTGCCGGTGAAATACATCATCATGGTCAGAAGCACGTTGGAAGCGTAAGCCAGATCCTCGATAAACACGCCCCAGTGCATCACAAAACAGCTCACCCAGAACGTAATCAGGAACAGAAGCAGGACGGCCGGGATCAGCAGCAGCATTTTTGAAGTGGGAGGGACCCGGTACACCAGCATCATCACCGCCACGATCAGCATGGAAAGCAGGGTTTTGAAGCTGTTCTTGAACATCATTACCAGCAAAAGCATTGTCTTCGGTACATAGGCATGCACCACGATGGTCTTGTGATTCCGGATCAGAGTGGCGCTTCCCCGAACGGTCATGCTGAAAAAGCGCCAGAGAGTCAGACCGATGAAAATGAAAACCGCGAAGTACGGCTCCCGGGCCTGAAAAACCACACCGAAAATAAATCCGTAGACCAGCATCATGCACAGCGGCTCCAGCACCCACCAGATCCAGTCCAGATAGGCACGGGAGACCTCCGCCCGAAGCTCTGCCCAGGAAGCATACAAAACGTAATCCCGGTATTTTTTCCAGTCATTCAGGAAGCGGCGTACGGCGCCGAAAAGGGTCATCCGCATCAGGCCGTCCGCTCCTGCGGCCGCATCACGGTTCATATCCTTCGATCACCGCCTTCCAACGGGAAAGGAATTCCTCTTTTGTAAACTGTCCGGCGCGTTCCAGGCTCTTCCGGGCATACTCTTCCCGCAGCTCTTTCTGTTCGATCAGGCAGAGCATGGCGCGGGCCAGTTCTCCCTCCTGCCGCTCCTGTTCCTCTCCCTGCCCGCCGCACTCCGGCACCAGGATCCCGTAACGGGCCTTTTCCAGGCACGCGGTCTTCTTTTCGCAGTCCGTATCCGGGGCCAGGATTTCCCTGGGGCCCGACCGGCAGTCCGCCGCAATAACCGGCAGTCCGAAGGCCATGGCCTCGGTCAGGGCATTCGGGAAGCCTTCATTAAAGGAAGTCATCACATAGGCGTCTCCGCGGGCGAGATACTGCCCCGGATCCGTTTTGAAGCCGGCCAGCAGAACCCTGTTTTCCAGATGGTTCCGGCGGATTTCCTTCTCAATCGCGTCCTTCATGTTCTCCCCGCCGCGTCCGGGACGGCCCAGGATCACAAGCGCCGCTCCGGGATGCTTTCCGGCGATCTTCGCAAAAGCGCGGATCAGGTAAACCTGTCCTTTTTTGCGGGTCAGCCGGCCCGTATTGATGAAAACAAAACCCGCCTGCTCCGGAAAATCCGAATCCGGAAAAACTCCCGGTTCTTCCGCAGAGGATTCCGGGGCCGGTTTCCCGCAGGGATTATAAATAACCCGGATCTTCTCTTCCGGAACCCCGTACGCCGACGGCAGGTTCCGCCGGATCTCTTCCGATACGGCCACCACGGCATCCGCCTCAAGGCAGGATTCCCGGATCCTGCGGCGTCCGGAAGGATCGCAGCACTCGTTCGGAGCATAGGGCCCGTCGGCATAGCTCCGGATCGAAACGATGGTCCTTTCGGTGCCTTTGGATTTAACGTTGATATAATTGGCGTTGTTCAGAAAGCTGACGGAAACGTCGATCCGCAGTTCTTTTTTTACTTCCTGAAGGACCCCGGCCGTCGCCGTAAGCTGCCGTTCCAGATAAGCGTCAATCGCGGACGCGGACAATCCGGCCGCCGGTTTCGGTCCCCCGATTACCGGCGGTTTTCTTTTTCCCGCAAGCGCCCGCCCCACGGTTAAGGCTTTTTTCGGAATCCTCATCACCCGGTCCAGGGTCCGGGACCATCCGCTTTTCCTCCCTTCCATCCGGTCCGTCAGGCTGACGCGTTTCACCCGGCTGCTGAGGGGGTACTTTTCTTCCCGTTCGTCCCGTACGGTGGTGGCCAGAAAGACCTCGTATTCGTCTTCCTCCGCCATCCAGGAAGCCAGCTGCGTGATGACCCTCTCCGCGCCGCCGCCGGAAATCCGGGGCACAACAAAAAGAATCCTCTGTCTTCTGTTTTCCGCCTCAGTGTCCATCGAAACCCTTCTCCTTTCGTTCCGGACTTAAAGAAGTTCTTCCCATTCCCGGATAATCCGCTCTCCTTCATAGCGGCAGGATGCTGTTTTTGCGTTCTTTTCCAGTTTTTTGCGGAAAGGCGCGTCTTCTGCCAGACGTTCCATGGCGGCAGCCAGCGCCTGCGCGTCTCCCACCGGAACCAGCAGACCGGTCTTCCCGTCTACGATCAGTTCATCGGAACCGGTGCATGCGGTGGAAACGCAGGCAATTCCCATCATCATCGCTTCCATCAGCACATTGGAGAGGCCTTCGTAATCCGAGGAAAGGACGAACTGCTCCGCCTCCCGGATCTCCCGGTGAAGTTCCGGGGTAAACGGCCGGATTGCCGTTTTTTCGCCCACTCCCAGTTCCCGGGCCAGGTTCTGAAGGTTCTCCTTTTCCGGTCCGCCGCCGTATAGAATCAGCTCATAGTCCCCGAAACGCCGGGAAAACAGGGCGAACGCCCGGATCAGGAGGGCATGATTCTTCTGGGCGGTCAGCCGCCCGGCCGTTACGATCTGTTTTTTTCTTTGCGCCGCCGCGGAACAGGTCACCGTGACCGGATTCCGAATGACGGTTCCTTTTTTACGGATTGCCGCGCTGTACAGGTTCCGGACCTTCCGGCTCTGAAACACCACCTTGTCCGCCCGGCGGTACATCCACTTTCCCAGCAGGAAATCCTGTTTTCTGCCGCGGGAAGGGTCATTCCGTTCGGAAAGGATCTTTTTCGCGCTGCCTGCCGCAAGGATACTGCAAAGATTCGGAACCCGGAGCAGACTGATGACGGCATCCGCGGTCTTCGCCGCTTTCCGGACCTTACGGCAGCGTTCCGCCAGCCCCGTTCCTTTCCCCTTCGGAACCCCGGACAGGATTTCGACGCTCTCTTCCAGCGGATACCGCTTTTCTGACGGATACAGATGCATCAGGCGCACCCTGTGCCTCTTTGCCAGGCCCGATGCCAGGTTCACACTGACCCGTTCCTCCCCGCCCCCGCCCAGCTCATTGGTCAGAATCAGCAGGTTTTTGCTCCGGCGGCCCAGGACCGCGCCGGGTTTGCCGTCCGGCCCGGAAAGGGTCTCTTTGTGTTCCAGCAGTCCGTGAAGAGAAAGGCTTCCGTCCGGATTCCTCGTCGGAAGAATCCGAAGGTCGGTCCGGAGAAACAATTCCCCGCTCCGCTGCTCCGCTTCTTCCGGCAGATCTTTCCAGTGTATGTAGTTCTTACTGCGCTCTGCTGTTTCATCGGGTACCGGACACGGAAACAGGTCCTTCATTTTCCAGTCCGTCCCGGCGGATTTTTTGTCCGCCGTCAGGTGAAAATTACAGGGGGCTTCTTCCGGACCGTTTCCAAGCGCCGTCAGCCGCTCCAGCCTCAGCGTCGGATTGGAATTGGAAGAAAAACCTTTTTCCTTATTGCTCCAGGCAAGGCAGTCCCGTACCCTGTGGCAGACCGGCTGTTTCTCCCCGCCGAGCTTAAACCCGCAGCCGCTGTAAATCCGGCGGTCCGAACCCTCCGGGCTTCTGCAGATTCCGTTTTCAAAGGCAATGCAGCGTTCGATCGTTACCGGCTCGACAGGCCCGAGGATACTCTTGGAATAAAGATCAAAGCCGTCGTCAATGTTCCGGTAAGCCATGCATTCATAAAAGAGGTTTCCGGGACCGACGGAAAGCTTCGCCCCGAATCCGTCCGCATTCTCCCGCGACGGATCGGCATTGTCATGGCTGTCGCAGTATTCCACTCTGTTGTACGCGGGCCAGTCTGTCTTTGGCTTTCCCGGCCAGGAACTGATCAGAAAGCCCGTATCCCCGCATCCGCAGGCCTCACAGAATTCCACCACGTTCCCGCTGCCGCTGATATGGATCCCGCAGGACGGACTGCCGCGGAAAACCAGACCGTTCAGTCTCCAGTAATTGCCGGCCAGCAGGAAAAGGGGCGCTTCCCCGGAGAGCCGCGACCCGTCCAGTATCGCTTTCCCGGGATTTGCCGCGCAGACGCCTGTTCTGCAGGAAGGATTCCCATCCGCCCTTCCCGGCGCGTAATACGACCGTTCCGGAAGGTAAATTCCGTCCGAAAGAAGAATTGTCGTTTTTTCATTCGCCAGAAGCAGCGCGCTCTGCAGATCCAGCGGCTGTTCTTCCCGGCCGTTTCCTTCCGGTGAGCCGTCCGGGGATACATGCAGGATCTCCGGAAGATCCGCGGCAAATGCCGGCCGTTCCGGTACGGAATAAGATCTTGAGAGCGGATAGTCCGGCAGATACTGCCGGATGGCCCCTTCCGGCGCAGGGGAACTGTTCCCCGGGGACACCTTTGCGCAAATCTCCGTAATCCGCACTGTCAGTCTGCCGGCGACGGCAAACCCGATGAAAAGGCTTTCCGGATCCTGCTTCTGAAGAAAATCATTTCCGGGAAAGGAAAGGATCTCTTCCTGTCCGTCCAGAAGGAACGACGCGCCGAATCCGCTGTCGTTTTTCTCCAGACGCATCGTTATTCTCTCGCCGCAGCGGATATTCTTATTCTCCAGCAGTCCGCAGCTTCTGGACGCGTCCGGGATCCGTCCGGCGGAATCGACGGCTGCCGGATCCTGATAACCGCCCACTGCCCGGAGGCCGCCGCTGTGAACATTCGCCCGGTCCATCCGGTACCGGCCTGCCGAAATCAGGTTCCGGTGCCTTCCGG
>CADBNG010000380.1 GCA_902795985.1 uncultured Lachnospiraceae bacterium | reverse complement strand
TCCCGGAAAAAGACACTGATCTGTTTCGGCGCTTCCCCTTATTCGGTGAAAGAAGGCCGGCTGATCAGCCGGGAAGAACTGGACGCGGTCTGCCCGGACAAGGAGATTATGGTCGTAAAGTACGACGGTCATGCCTGCATTGTGAATTCCAGGCTCCTGCAGAAAATGAAGGAAAAGGTCAAAAACCTGCGCGGCTATCATCCGGACACCGGGGAGATGAACCAGGAAGCGTTTTTCCGTTTCTCCGATTATATTTCCAGCTCGCTGTCCCTGATCGAACTGTTCCGCAACATGATGGACGCTGTGGACTTCATGGCGGAGCGGGGGATCGGAATGGTTCACACGGTCAGCGGCGTGGGCTTTACGATGAATCTGGACATCACGTTCGAGAAGATTTTCGCAAAATCACTGAGGAACGGTTTCCAGCTGAGGGTGTTTCCGCAGCCCATGGATATTAAAGTGGCAGCCAGCAGAAAGCTGCCGCGGATCGGCGGGTGTTTTGAAAGCGCTCTGGACGGGTGCTTCGGCTCCCATGACGCCGCGATGCTGGAACCTTATATCGACGAGCAGGGCGGCAGCGGGGTGCTGTATTACAGTGATGAGAAAGTCACGGAATTCTGCAGGGCGGCCAATCGGGCCGGCCTGCAGATCGAAATGCACGCCATCGGCGACCGGGCTTTTGATCAGGCGGCAAGGGCGCTGAAAGCCGCTCTGGATGATTATCCCCGAAAAGATCACCGGCACGGTATTATTCATGACTGTCTGCCCACACCGGAAGGCATCCGGATCTGCAGCGAATACGGGATCCAGATGCCGGTTCAGAGCGCTTTTATCAACTGGAAGCAGGAACCGGATGAATATCTGGAGTCTATTATGGGAGCCCGGCGCTGCGCGCGGCTGAACCCCATCCGGACGTTTAAGGACAGCGGAATCCTGGTTTCGTTTGGTTCGGATGCTCCCTGTACTTCTCCGGATCCCATCGTCTGGATGGACAAGGCCGTCAACAACCCCAATCGGGACGAAGCGGTTTCCGTTCAGGAAGCGCTGCGGATGTGTACCTACAACGGCTGCTATACGACTTTTGATGAAAAAGACCGGGGCAGTCTTGAAATCGGGAAAACAGCGGATATGGTCCTGCTGTCAGCGAACCCCTACGAAATCCCCGCGGAAGAAATCCGGAACCTGAAAGTGGAAAAACTGATCCTTCAGGGAAAGGAATACCAGTCCGCGAAACGTTCGGTGTTCAAAGCAATTCTGGACGGGGTGACAAGCAAAAGCAAAGCTTATTAAACAGAAGCAGGGATAACAAAAGGCCGGGGCGCATTCACAGCGCCCCGGTTACCCGTAAGGGACGGAGCAGGGGGCGAAAGGGACTGTCCCCAACGGACCAGGGAGCCGAAGGGGACTGTCCCCTTCGGACCTAGTGTACCCCGACTTTTATTCCGTAGCTTTCCAGGATTTCTTTCGCGTGCTGTACCTTCTGATCGGAGGGCGGCTTTGCTTCGAATACCCGGGGGTTGTCCATGATCCGCTGGTATTTCACGGTGCCAAGATTGTGATAGGGGAGAAGCTGGATCATCGTGGCAGCGTCGCCGAGTTCTTTGACAAACCGGCCGGTGGCGCGCAGGTTTTCGTCGCTGTCGTTGAACAGGGGGATCAGGGGGAGGCGGATCTGCAGTTTTCCGCCGGCGGCCGCGATCTTCCTGGCATTTTCCAGAATCAGTTCATTGGGAACGCCGGTAAGCGCTTTGTGCAGTTCGCTGTCCATGTTTTTTAAGTCATAGAGGAAAAGGTCCGTAAAGGGAAGAACTTTTTCGATAACCTCCCATTTAACGAAGCCTGTGGTGTCGACAGCCGTATTGATCCCGTATTCCTTCAGCTTTTTCAGCAGTTCCGCCGCAAACCCGCCCTGTGAGAGAACTTCTCCGCCGGAGAGGGTTACGCCGCCTTCGTCTTCGTAAAACATCTCGTCGCGGCGGGCAATCCGGACAATTTCATCCAGCGTATAGTCGGTGCCGCAGATGCTTAAGGCTTTCGGCGAGCAGACTTCCGCGCATTTTCCGCAGTTGTCGCAGAGATCCCGGTTTACGTGGATCAGTTGCTTTGAGGTGCCGTCGGAGCCTTCCTTTTTCTCTCCGTATTCGACCGCGCTTTGCGGACAGGCAAGAATGCAGGCTTCCCCGCAGTGTTCCGTTCCCATACACCGGGCAGCCATCCAGGAGAGCTGGCTTTCGAAGGACTGGGATTCCGGGGAATGGCACCAGGGACAGTGAAGGGGGCAGCCCTTAAAGAAGATGGTGGTACGGATCCCGGGGCCGTCCTGGAGGGAAAAACCCTGAATATCGAATATTTTTCCGGTCCATTGCTTATTCATTGCTGAAAAG